>NZ_VFSI01000007.1:0-116444 GCF_006385825.1 Streptococcus sp. D2
GCTTCTCTAAGCTATATCCTTGTTTTCTAAGTTCATAGATCTGAACTTTATCATCATAAGTTAATTTCATAATAAAAACACCCCAAAAGTTAGATTTTTTCTGTCTAACTTTTGGGGTGCAGTTCAAGGTCAGCGATTTCTTGATTTTCTTGGAATTGTCCATCAAGAAGCTTACATCCAAAAACAAACTTTGTATACTGTTTGCTCTGTAGTTGGAAACGATTGGTATCAAAAACAGCTAGCAGTCTTTCAACTTTGGCTTTAAAACCGGTTTCTTCTTCAATTTCCTTGAGAATATTTTCTGTTGGAGAATAACTAACCTCACCAAAGCCACCTGGCAAAGCCCAATCATTCTCTCCTTGTCCCCTAACCAGACAAATCTTTTCGTCCTCAACAATCCAAGCACGGACGTCCATTAACGGAGTCGCATAAGCAGAAGTTGGCTTCAAGACTTCTGCCACTTCTTCGGCATCAAGGTCTGATGCTTGATTCAACATTTCAGATAAAAGGCCTCGCAAGTCTTCGTAGCGCTCACGGTCAAACGGATCTTTTGTAAAGGTTAATCCAGTATCTGTAATGGCAATCATTCTTTGCAAATACTTGACAAAATCACTTGTCTTCATTTTCTAAACTTTCTACCAACTTGGCTAGATTCATAGAGTTAGAGCCTTTGAGCAGGATTTGGTCATGAGCCCCAAGGCTTTCTTGGACCTGCTTAACTAGGTCTTCAAATTGGTCTTGGTCTTCTGTTTTCTTGAAGTAATAAACGTGTCCGATTGGGAACATTTGACTGGCAAGTTGGGCCAATTCTGCGATATCTGCTCCATAGAAAATCACGGTATCCAGTACATCTGGCGAGAGGCTCAGAATCATCTGGTTATGGAGTTGGACTGACTGGTCACCTAATTCCCTCATATCTGCTAAGACAGCGATTTTCTTGCCACCTTCATTGGCTGGAATAGCAGAGAAAGTCTCTAAAATCAATTTCATAGCAGTCGGATTGGCATTGTAAACATCTGACAGAATATCTGCTCCATTGGCTGCTTTCTTCCACTCGGTACGGTTACGCGTCAATTCAAGATTTTGGAAGGCCAAACGAATTTGCTCCTCTGAAACTCCTTCTTGCAGGGCAACATAGGATGCAATCATTGCATTGGTTGCATTGTACTTACCAGTCACTGGCAAATCAAGGGCTTGTCCTAAAAAATTAGCCTTAAAGGTCAGACTGTCCTTACGTTCTACCAGATCGGTAATTTCCAACTCTGCTCCTTGCCCAAAACAGACCACCTTTTTATCAGCTGGCAAATAGTCCTCTACAATAGGGTCAGCTGGCGTCAAGAGCAAGGAATTCGAAGCCATTCCATCAGCAATTTGCATTTTTCCTTGGGCAATCTCCGAACGGTCTTTGAAAAAGGCCAAATGGGCTTCTCCAACCAAGGTCACAATGGCTGTTTTTGGATGCGCCAATTCTGACAAAAGGTGAATATCTCCCAAGTGATCCTGCCCCATCTCCAAGACCAACTTTTCTGTCCCTTCAGGCATATGGAGAACTGTGTAGGGAAGGCCAATCTCGTTGTTGTAGTTTCCTTGTGTTTTGTAGGTTTTGTAGGTTGTTGATAGCAAGTGCGCCAACATATCCTTGGTCGTCGTCTTACCATTTGAACCTGTAACTGCAAAGACATCAACAGCCGTTTTCTCAAGATAATAGGCTGCTAGTTTTTGAAAGGCAGTCAACACGTCGTCTACTAGAATGTAGGGATGATTTGCGATTTCTTTCTCAGACAGGGTTACAGCAGCACCATTTTCAAAGGCTTTTTCGATAAAGTCATGGCCATCACGCGCACCTTTGAGGGGCACAAACAAGTCCCCTTCCTCAATCAAACGACTGTCAAACTCAGCATTTTCTAACTGGATGTCCTCAAAGATGCTGACATCATTTTTCGCTCCAACAGCTTGGGCAACTTCGTGGATAGTTAATTTCATTTCTACTCCTTTAAAAAGGGTCGAAGCCCGAGAACTCTGATCACCTTGCAGTGATGGTTCTGGCTTCTACCCTCTCTTTCATTTTTATAGCAAATGCGCTTCGCGCTTGTCAAAACTTTCCTTGGCAAGGTCAACCAATCGCTCAATTAGGTTTGGGTAGCTGATTCCCATATTGTCCCAAAGAAGTGGATACATAGACCACTGGGTAAAACCTGGCATAGTATTGAGCTCGTTTAGGAAGATCTCTCCCTTGTCTGTATAGAAGAAATCGCAACGAGAGAGACCGAGACCACCAATCGCACGAAAGGCCGTTTCTGCATTTTGACGCATGACAGCTACCACATCATCACTGATTTTAGCTGGGATGTCCATGGTAATCTTGTTATCAATATACTTGGCGTCATAGTCGTAGAAGTCAACATCCTTGACCACTTCTCCTGGCAGCGTGCTTTTGACATCGTAGTTGCCCAAGAGACCAACCTCGATTTCACGGGCGTTCACCCCTTGCTCAACCAAGACACGGCTGTCATATTGGAAGGCAAGTTTCAAAGCTTGACGGAGTTCTTCTTGATTTTCAGACTTAGAAATACCGACACTAGAACCCATGTTTGACGGCTTAGTGAAGACTGGATAAGTCAATTTTTCTTCCACTTCAGCGATTTTAGCAATCACATCATCCCCTTCAACGATAGCCACATAAGGAACTTGGGCAATGCCAGCAGATTCTAAAACACGCTTGGTCGTGATTTTATCCATGGCAAGACTAGATGATAAGATATTACAGCCGACATAAGGCATTTTCAAAACTTCAAGGAATCCTTGAACAGAGCCATCTTCTCCCATCGGACCGTGAAGAACTGGAAAGACCACTGCACCTTCTTCGTAGATAGCACTTGGTGCGACTTTCTTATCCCAATCAATTGTTTCATTGGTCATGAGACGGTCCTCTTGACCTGGAGTCTGGCTAAATTCCTGAGTTTTGATAAAGTCACCTGACTGACTGATAAAGAAAGTCTTGACTGTGAAACGATCGTAGTTGACCGCGCGCATGACACTTTCAGCTGAAAGGACAGAGACTTCGCGTTCCGCACTCCGTCCACCATATAAAAGAATAATCGTTTGTTTCATATTATTTGTCCTAATTCTACTAGAATACTCGCTCTTTAGTATATCATATTTGCTTGGTTTTTTAAAACTTGAACCTGATTCTACTCATCACACTATACAAAAAGAGGCCGATAGGAACGATTTTCAGCCTCCTTGATTTTTTATAAATGGATGAAGTTCGTAAATTTGCCTATACTTACAACTCTGTCCGATTTTCAATCGCTCGTAAGAGAGTCACTTCGTCCGCATACTCGATATCTGCTCCCACAGCAAGACCTCGTGCCAGGCGCGTAACCTTGATCCCAGCTGGCTTGAGCAAGCGTGAAAGATACATGGACGTCGCTTCCCCATCTGCCGTAGCATTTGTGGCCACTATCACTTCTGAAACCTCACTATCCATCAGACGAGTCATAAGACTCTTTAGATTGATATCATCTGGACTGATGCCATTCATGGGGGAAATGAGACCATGCAGGACATGATAGAGCCCATGGTATTCTTGGATATTTTCCATGGCTGCCACATCACGACTATCCTCTAGCACCAAAATAGTTGTCTGGTCACGACTTGGATCAGTACAGATGGAGCAGGGATCGTCATCAGTCAAACGACCACAGATGGAGCAATAGGTCAGCTCTCTCTTAGCAGAAAGGAGATTTTTTGCAAATTCATTGACATCATCATCAGACATCCCAATCGTATAAAAGGCCAGACGCGTAGCCGTCTTAATCCCGATACCTGGTAACTTAGAATAACTGTCAATCAGCTTAGCAATAGGTGTTGGATAAAGCATAAATTCCTTTCTAGTTCATTGGATGGTATTTTTGATACAGATTGATAATATCACGCGCAATGGAAGGTCCTACACCATTTGTTAGATTGGTATTATGAGGAAAGACCACTGCAACAGCGATTTGAGGATTATCAGATGGAGCATAGGCCACCGCATTGGTATTGGTTGCTTCCTGACCATCTGCCACATAGCTTTCGGCTGTACCCGTTTTTCCGCTAATGGATACCAAGGCACCATTTGAAAAGGCACGGCCAGTTGTCAACCCACTAGTCCCATGAGCAACCTGATAAAAACCTTGGTGCAAGACACTCATATCGGAGTCGGATATATTGACCTTATTCATCTCTGTCGGTTGCAGTTGCTGAATCAAGTCACCCAGTCCTCCCTTATCATTATTACCATAAATGCCTTCAACAATACGAGGAGCCACACGAACACCATCATTTGCAATAGTTGCTACATACTGAGCCAATTGCATTGGGGTATAGTTATCAAACTGCCCAAAGGCATTGGTAATGAAATTGGCAAAGTTATACTCTTTGGGAATAAATCCAGTAGATTCATCTGGTAGATCAATCCCAGTCGCAGCCCCCAAGCCATATTCGCCAAAGGTTGAACGCAATTTACCCATAGCAGACTCTAGATTGCTGGTGCCGACAAACATATTGGGTTGATAGGTCTGCCCCATAAGACCTAAGGCTGTTTGGACCATATAAGCATTGGATGAATACTCCAAAGCTTGAACCGCCGTAATCGGCATTGGCCTAGAAAAGGCAGTATACCAAGAATTAATTGGAGCTGAACCTTGAAAGACAATGGACTGGTCTGTCAAGGTCTGGTTTCCTGACAAGACTCCATTTTCCCAACCTGAGCTGATGGTCGCCGCCTTGACAACCGAACCTGGAACAAAGACATTGGTTACCGTTCCCAAGGAATCAGGCGTCAACTCTCCCGTTTTCAGGTCATGTTTGATCCCTGACATGGATAACACAGCACCTGTTTTGGGGTTAAGGGCGACTGCATACACGCCTTCAGAATACTTGGCCCCACCATTTCCCAACTCTGAATTGAAATAACTTTTCAGCAAATCATCCACACTATCTTGGAAGACCAAATCAATTGTCAGTTTAATATTATTCCCTTTAGTACCAGCTTCGATATTTTCAACACTTTCCATGTTACCGTACTTATCTAGATGAATTTCTTTCACCGAGCGTTTTCCTTGTAAGGTTTCCTCGTATTGTTTTTCCAGGTAAGAAGTCCCAACACGGTCATTAAGAGAATAACCTTTTTTAAGATAGGCATCCGCTTCTTCCGCTGGGAGACCAGCTTTTTCACTCGACACAATACCAATTATAGAGGAAAGGGAAGTTTCTAAAACTTTTCTTTCCCAAGAAGTAGAAATACTGATACCAGGTAATTTCTTGGAAGCGGAGGCAATCAAAGCAATCTGGGTATCTGTCAAAGAATCCGTCACAATGCTTCCTGTCGCAAAGTTTCCAACCGCATTTAACTGACTAAAAAGATAGACTTCTTTCTTTTCATCCTCTGTATAGTTTAGTTGACTCGTCTGGACACTATCGACCGCATTGTTATACAGTTCTGATTCAGATAGACGATTACCATCTGAATCCAAGCGTTTCTCACTTGGGAGAGCCTCTACTGTTTTTTTATAGATCTCAGGATCAGCTAAATAATAATCTGCCAGCTGGCGTTCTGTCAAATTTGGCGAAGTGATGCTCACATATCCCAGTAACTGACTAGCGATTTCTTTCAGATCTTTAGCCGTCATTTTATTACTACGCGTGAAGGAAACAACCTGCTTTAACGTATTTTCTACCAAAGGTTTTCCACTAGCATCATAAATCTCCCCACGGGCAGAACTGGTTGTGACCTTGGTCTGACTAGCTGAGGCTAGCTTTTTTTCGTAAAAATCCTTGTTCAGAACCTGCATATACAACAAACGACCAATAATGGTCAGAAAAAGTAAAATGACAATTGCAAACAATAAATTAAGCCGAATCGGAATCGAATGGCTATTAAATTTTCTCATACAAATCTGTCTCATTTCTAATAAAAATCTTACTCTCCATTTTACCATAATTTGAGAATAAAATTGTAGAAAAGAAGGAAGCTTTTTTCTTTTCCAATAGACAATACGTTTTTACTTAGTCATCCCTATATTATATGTTATAATAAATGTAAGACTAGCCTTTTTCCAATATGACTCGTATGAAGGAGCCTTCCCCATGAACAAACCGGATATCGCAACTGTCATTGATTCCCACTTCGAAGAAATGACAGACTTAGAGCAAGAAATCGCTCGCTATTTTTTGCAAGCTGAAACGATTACAGATGATTTATCTTCCCAACAGGTCACTCAAAAATTACATATCTCTCAGGCTGCACTAACTCGCTTTGCTAAAAAGTGTGGCTTTACTGGCTACCGAGAATTTATTTTCCAATACCAACATCACTCAAAAAAACAGGACACTTATTCTCACAAACATAGTCCTTTAACCAAACGAGTCCTCAGAAGCTATAGCAATATGAGGGAACAAACACAAGACTTGATTGACGAAGTCCAACTAGAACGAATTGCCCAATTAATCGAAGATGCTGAGCGTGTCTACTTCTTCGGAACAGGGAGTTCTGGCCTTGTCGCTCGTGAGATGAAATTACGCTTTATGCGTTTAGGAGTTGTCTGTGAAGCTATAACCGATCAAGATGGATTTGCTTGGACTACTAGTATCATGGATGACAATTGCTTGGTTCTGGGCTTTTCACTATCTGGATCTACTCAATCTATTCTGGATAGCTTATTAGACGCTAAAGAAATGGGAGCAAAAACAGTCCTCTTTACCAGTGTACCAAACAAAGAAAACCAACTGTATACTGAAACTGTACTGGTTGCTAGTCACAATCAATCATCCTATATTCAGCGTATCTCCTCTCAACTTCCAATGCTTTTTTGGATTGATTTAATTTATGCTTACTTTTTAGAAATCAATCGAGAAAACAAAGAAAAAATTTTCAATAGCTACTGGGAGAATAAAAAACTTAATGGCTATCGAAGACAAAGAAGAGCTAGAAAATCCTAGTTTGGCATTGCCAAACTAGGATTTTTATTCGTCACTAAACATAACTCATCTAGATCCTGAGTCAATCATATCTTGACTCGGTCTTAAATAATTTCATGTAATCACTTTTTGAAGGGAGTAAATAAGCAAGCCTGACGGTATCCTCAACAATTGTATATAATACGATGTAATCCTTACTCAAGGTCAATCCTCTCGTTTGATAGTGAGGATCTAATCTCTTACCAAATTTTTCATCGGCATCAAATCCAGCTTGGGGGAAAATTTCTAGCCGATGAATATCTTTTCTGATACTCGCCACTTTTCGTCTCGCAGCCTCTACAGAACCGATTTCCTCTGCTATATACTGATATATTTTATCCAGACTATCAATCACTCTAGGAGAATACAAAATCCTATATTTTTTATAATCCATAGCGTGTAACTACATCCTCATCTGTCAAGTGATTTCCAGCCTCAATCTTGGCATAACTTTCTTGAACTTCTGCTTGTAATTGTCTAAACAAATACTCCTTCTCTAATTCCTCTTCATTAAGTAAATCTACTTCATTTGTTACGGCAACATTCTTTAAAAATAATCTAAGTGCCGATGAAAGAGAGAGATTTTTTTCTTTTAACACTTTCATGGCATCATTTACCAATTCTCTATTAGCTTGGAAGGTCACAATTTTATTTGAATTCGCTATAGACATTTTATATAACTCCTTTATATATTTTATTTATTATCTCACGATTATAAAGAAAGTCAAGGGAACTTGATTAGAAAATCCTAGTTTGGCTGAGCCAAACTAGGATTGTTTTGTTTTGAAATGATAATAAGCACCCAACATCCCTGCTGTATTTTGGTGATGAGCAAATTCTAATCGTGTTTTTTCTGCTAGACTTGGTACCAAGGCCGCCTTCAGGGCTGTGCGGATCTTAGGTTTGAGAATTGCCTCTTGTCCCATGATACCGCCACCGAGAATGACCACTTCTGGATTGGCAACGTAGCAAATATTTGCCAGACCTTTCCCAAGATAATCTACCATGCGGTCAATACCAGCCATGCAGAGTTTATTACCTTCTGTAGCTTCCTTGAAAATGCGTCGACCATTCCACTGATCAACTGGATCGCCATGAGCTGTTGCTACATACTCCACCAATGCTGTCGTAGAAGCCAAATCTTGGAAATCTCCATCCTGCATATGCATATAACCGACTTCACAAGCTGAATTGCTAAAGCCATGGAAGACTTTTCCATCCATAATCAAGCAACCTCCGATACCTGTTCCAATGGTCAAGCAAAGGGTGACACTCGCTCCCTTACCTGAACCAGATACCGCTTCAGCAAGACCTGCACAGTTGACATCATTTTCAATTTCACAAGGAATAGTAAAGCTAGTCTCGATTTCCTTCTTGAACTGTGTACCTGCATAATTTGGAATCTGTGGGCCAGCATAGAAAATCTCACCCTTGTCAGGATCCACCATCCCAGCAGAAGAAATGGCAACACCTGCTACTGGGCCTTTTTCTAAATAGCTGGCTACAATATCTTTGGTCTTTTGTAAGATATGAGGTCCACCCTGATGCGCCTCTGTTGGCATTTCATGCGATTCAACAAGTTGGCCTTCTTGGTCAATCAAACCATATTTGATGTTGGTTCCACCGATATCAATTGCAACGTAGTGTGTCATAAATACCTCCTTATGAATTAGAGGAAGCGCTCCTTGGTTTCACGAATCAAGGCTGCAGCTGCTTCTACAACTGGACGATCGTCTTCAGTCACTGGTGTCAATGGTGAACGAACAGAACCAATATTCAAGCCTTCATTGATCTTCAAGACTTCCTTAATCACACCGTACATATTTCCATGTGCAGCAGTGAGTTTACCAATGATAGCGTTGATAGCATACTGCAATTCACGCGCTGTTTCCAAGTCTTTGTCAGCAATCAACTGATTGAGTTTCAAGAAAAGTTCTGGCATAGCACCATAAGTACCACCGATACCAGCTTTAGCACCCATGAGACGACCACCTAGGAACTGTTCATCAGGACCATTAAAGACGATATGGTCTTCTCCACCAAGGCTCACAAAAGTTTGGATATCTTGAACTGGCATAGAAGAGTTCTTAACACCGATAACACGAGGATTTTTCAACATTTCAGTGTAAAGGCTTGGAGTCAAGGCAACACCTGCCAATTGAGGAATGTTGTAGATAACATAGTCTGTATTTGGAGCTGCAGAGCTGATATCATTCCAGTATTTAGCAACTGAGTATTCTGGCAAGCGGAAGTAAATTGGTGGAATCGTTGCAATGGCATCTACACCCAAGCTTTCTGCATGGCGAGCTAATTCCATACTATCTTTGGTATTGTTGCAAGCAACGTGAGCGATAATAGTCAATTTACCTTTGGCAACTGCCATGACTTCTTCCAAGATTAATTTGCGGTCTTCAACGCTTTGGTAGATACATTCACCAGAAGAACCATTGACATAAAGACCTTGAACACCTTTATCAATGAAGTATTGAACCAAGGCACGTGTACGCTCTGGACTTACTTCTCCTTGTTCATCATAACATGCGTAGAAGGCTGGAATGACACCTTCGTATTTTTTTAAATCTGACATAGATTTTCTCCTATTATTTTTATTTTCTGCTAAAGCAGATTCTTTCTTTACTTCTTTAGTATACACTTTACTGAAAAGGCTTTCAATATCTTGTGGTCACTTAGATTTTAGTTTCTCGCTTATAGAATAGCTTTTGGAGCGTTTGAAAGTAGTTTCAGAAATAATTGCAACCCTTACTCATACTTAGCAAATAGCTTTTCCATCACTCCTACTTGTAAAAAAGCAAGAAGTCCAAAACCAAAGAGAATAAAAGCTGATCCTCCCAATAGAAGGGTAAAGGCTGATAGATATAGAAACATCAAAATCAAAAAGATAATTACGATCATCAAGATAAACCAAGGAGCGTTAAAACTAGCCAACATCAATCCTTTTTGAAGAATTTCTTTCCAAGATAGGTCATAACGTGCCGCGATAGGGTAACTAGCCAACATCACAATGGTAAGGAAAATCAGAATACCTAAACAAATAGCTTTCACTAATTGGAAGGGCAGAGCTGTTTGACCCCAGAAAAGATAGAGATCTGAAAGAGCAAGAAATACAATTCCTAATTCTAACATCCCCAACTGAAAACCTAATTTCAGATTTTGCCTGAAAGCTCTTAGATAGGTTCTAAAAACTGGAACACGTCTACTTTGCTTGACCTCAAACATCGTCTGATAGAGACTAATTTTGGCTACCCCAATCGTTACGATTGGCAAACAAGTTATTACAAAGAGAAGATTGACTGTTACAATATCTAAAACCTTCTCACTAATTCGCATTAGAAAATTATCTGTATCAAATGCAGCCTTGATGAGACTTCTTCCTTTTTGTGACATGTTTGCTCCCCCTATAATTTAATTTATATCACTTGCTAAATCACTCCGATTTATCAATTGATAAGATTCAACTCTTAAACTCAATTTTCAAAAGTGTTCAATAGTACTCAATGAAAATCAAAGAGCAAACTAGAAAGCTAGCCGCGGGTTGCTCAAAGCACTGCTTTGAGGTTGTAGATAAGACTGACGAAGTCAGTCACATATATATTCCAAGGCGAAGCTGACGCAGTTTGAATTTGATTTTCGAAGAGTATAAGATAGTCATCAGCTATCTCTGCTGATCATTCTAATCAATTAAAATTTTAAACAAATACTTGCGAACTTGATCTTCCATACCTGCATAACCATTTGGTTGATGTGGCTCTCCTGGGAAGAAAACTGCAAAATTGTGATAACCCAACAAGAGTGGGTATTTTTCATGACAATGGACAAAGCCAATGTCACTTGTTTCGTCAAATGCTACTGCTTCATCTTTGATACGTGAACCGTAGCTAGAATATTCATGGCCTTCTACCAACAAATGCAAGTCAGCATAGTTCTTGTGATGTTCAAATTGATCATTCTCAACTTTATTTAGGACATTTTCTTGAACAACTAGAAAGACCTTATCCCCATCAATATCATATTTTCCTAATTCGAACGAATCTTTACGATGTTCATAAAGATAATCAATTGCTTTATCAAGATTTGGATGAATCCCTTTATAAAAGCTAATATTTTTTAAATCGTCAAAAATCATTATTTTCTCCTTTAAAAATCGTCATTAAGCGATTAAAACTAACACCTCCAACAGTGTCATTCACTGTCGGAGGTTTTTAGATCATGCTAGCAATAGCAAATTGATACGGTAAAAGAAAGCGTTTCTTATCCTTTAACAGCTCCCATAGTAATACCCTGAGTGAAGGATTTTTGGAATACTAAGAAGACTGTTACGATTGGCACAGCAGCAAGAGCTGCACCTGCCATGATCAAACCATAGTTGGTTGCCATTTCAGCCTGCATAGTCGCAACACCGAGTGAAATGGTCAAATTATTACGTGAAGTCAACATTACCAACTGCATGAAGTAGTCGTTCCATGTATTGATGAAGGTAAAGATTGCAAGGGCTGCAAATCCTGGTTTCACAATTGGGAAGGCTACGCTCCAGAAGGTACGAATCTCACCACAACCATCGATTTTAGCTGATTCAAGCAACTCTGTAGGAATATTCTCACTGAACTGTTTCATGAGGAAGACCCCGAATGGCCATCCAATCAAAGGCAAGATAACTGCCCAGAGAGTATCGTGAATTCCCATGAAGTTGACGATACGTACCAATGGTACAAGGACAACTTGTTTTGGAAGTGCCATGGCAGCGATGAAGATGGCAAAGAGAATACGCTGACCATAGAAACGTTTTTTAGCCAATACATAACCTGCTAGAGATGAGGTCGCACAGACTAAGAACATGGTTACCAATGAGATAAACACAGAGTTCCACATCCACTGCATAGCAGGGTTTTGCACCATGAGTTGTTGGAAGTTTTCCATGGTCGGCATTTTAGGGAACCATTGTGGTGGAATCATAATGGTATCAGGTTGTGACTTGAAGGCACCTGTCAAAATCCAGTAGAATGGAAAGATAAACAGCACGGTCAACAAGAGCAAGATAATAGTTGAAATAACAGTGAAAGCTGTTAAAGGTTTCTTTTGTGTAGATTGCATAGCTGTCTCCTTTCTTTAGTATTCTACGTCGTTTCCGAGTGCTTTAAATTGAACAAAGCTTACGATCGCAATCATGACTGCCAAGAAGACACCAATTGTGTTGGCATAGCCGTATTCTGTCAATTGAAAGGCTTTTTCGTAAAGGTAGTACATCAAGGTACTTGTTGAGTAGTTTGGTCCACCAGATGTCAAAAGCTGAATCAAGGCGAAAACTTGGAATGAGTTGATTGTTGTGATGATTGCGATATAAAGAGTTGTTGGAAGAAGGCTTGGCCATTTAATCTTCCAGAAAACTTGAAATTCAGTTGCACCGTCTACACGAGCCGCTTCAACCAGTGAATTGTCAATATTCCCCATAGCAGCTATGTAGAGGATGATTGGTTGACCAACTGAAGTTGTCAAGAGGATAATCATAATTGCCAGTAATGCCCAGTGCTTATCTCCCAACCAAGAAATATTCTGGCTGATGATATGACTTGATTTAAGGACAAAGTTTAGAATCCCTGATAGTGGGTCATAAATCCATTTCCAAACAACTGTTACGGCAACACTACCTGTTACAACAGGAAGGAAGAAGACGAAACGGTAGAAAGATCTGGCAATAGCATTTTGATGGTAGGTTTGCGACGCCACAAAGAGCGAAAAGAGAACAACAATCGGTACAGATCCAACAACCAAAATAACTGTGTTAATCAAAGACTTCATAAAGACAGGGTCTTTAAACATACGAATGTAGTTGTCCAAACCCACAAACTCAAATTTAGTCATTGAATAGTTAAAGAAACTTGTAATGAATCCCATAATCATAGGAACCAATACAAAGATGACAAAGAAGAATAATACTGGTGCTAAGAAAGCGTAGGAAATCACTGTTTCCCGCATACGAATTTTATTGACTTTCACAGTCGGCACCTCTCTTTCACAAATAGAATATTTTGGATTTTCTTGAACTGTTTTAAAATCAAAATGAAATTTTTTAAGATTCTCTTATGTAAGAACTTCATTTTAATTTCGTGACAGTTCCTGATATTTCAAATAAAATCCTCCCTTTTCTTACATAGATTATGCACAGGGAAAAGGGAGGAGTCAATCTGATTCAGTGCTTATTGTTTTGTAGCTTTTTTGATAGTTTCGTTTGCTTTTTCAGTAAATGCTTTCAATGCATCAGCTGGTTTTTGATCGCCATTTGAAACTGATTGCAACATTGGGAACCATAGAGTTCTCATTTCTGCAAAACCATCAATTGTATTGTAGTATGGTGAGTAGTACTTAGTCCAAGCACCGATTGTTTCCATACGTTTGTCATCATAGAGTTTACCAAATGATGTACGAACTGGGAAGGCACCTGTACGAACAACATCTTTTGGACCCCATTCTTTGTCATCCGCGATGAATTGAACGAATTTCTTAGATGCTGCAACTTTCTTGTCGTCCTTGTTGTTGAATACTGCAAATCCGTTTACAAGGTATTCAAGAGCTGGTTTACCTGAATCTGATGGGAATGGTACTTCTAGCACTTCTACTTTACTTGCTTCCAAGAGTTTAGCTTGGATACCGTTTTGAGCTGGCGCCCAAAGGATTGTGTAAGATGTTTGACCATTCGCAAAGTTTTGGATATCTGCCCCACCGTCAAATTGTGAACCATTATTCAACAAACCGTCTTTGATCCAGCTAGCTGCTTTTTCAAGACCTTTGACGAATTTAGGATCATCAGTTGTATATTTTGTTACATCTTTGTCTGTTACAGAAGCTCCATAAAGATTAGAGATGAAGGCACGTGTTCCTTGGTCTCCCCCTTGACCAGAACTGAACAATGAACCTGGTGTATACCCTTTATCTTTAAGCGCTTTCAATACTTTTTCAAAGTCGTCTGTTGTCCAACCTTCTTTTACAAGGTTCGCAACTCCAGCATCTTCCAACATTTTCTTGTTCATGGCCATGTAGAATGGTGCTGAACTGATTGGATACATGTAAGCTTTATCACCAGCTTTACTTGCTTTTACAATGTTTTCATTGTTGACATCTTTAACAAAGTCATCCGTGAAGAGGTCATTCAAGTCAGCCAATTTACCATTTTTACCATATTGGATGATACGTCCTGGTGCGTCAAAAAGTACGTCTGGAGCTGTACCTGCTTCGATAGCTGTAGTGATCTTTTCTGGACCTGACTTAAAGTCGATTGTTTCCAATTTCACTTTTACATCTGGGTTTGCTTTTTCAAAGGCTTCGATGATAGATTTTTCATATGTTCCAACACCGTCACCAGTTTTTTCTTGAGTGAAGACTGGGAATGCCCACCAAGTGATTTCTGTTTTTCCGCTATCTCCACCAGATTTTCCAGCATCTTTACTTCCACCAGAATTTCCACATGCAGCAAGGCCAAGAATAGCAGCACCCGCAAGTACTGTACAAGCTAGTTTTCTAAATTTCATTTGTATTCTCCTAATTGATAAGCGTATCCATATTGGATAATGAGCAAGTTTTTATTTGTATACGTTTTCATTTTATCCGACGCATCCACCACTCTCCTCTGCTTTGAGATTGTGTTATTTAAGACCAGCAACAAAGCGTTCTGTAATCTCTTTTGGTCTAGTAATGGCGCCACCAACAACGATACCTCTCACTCCATATCCAAGGATTTGTTTGGCTTGTTCTGGTGTATGAATTTTCCCTTCGGCAATGACATCAACTCCTGCATCACAGAGTTTTTTGATCAATTCAAAATCTGGTCCGTCCACTTTTGGACTGTAAGATGTATAGCCTGATAAGGTTGTTCCGACAAAGTCAATCCCTGCTTCTACAGCTGCTAGTCCTTCTTCGAAGGTACTTGTGTCAGCCATCAAGAGCTGGTTAGGATATTTTTCCTTGACCTGACGGATAAACTCCTGAATCTCTAAACCATCGTAGCGTTCACGCTTGGTACAATCCAGAGCAATCACCTCGATGTCCAGTTCTGCCAATTCATCAACTTCTTTCATGGTAGCCGTGATGAAGGGTTCTTGTGGCGGATAATCTCGTTTGATAATCCCGATAATCGGAAGTTTTGTAACCTCCTTGATTTCTTTGATATCACGAACACTGTTTGCTCGGATACCGACTGCTCCACCTTGCTCAGCTGCTTTGACCAGCAAGGGAATGACTCCTCCCGCTTCTGTATAAAGCGGTTCGTGAGGAAGGGCCTGACAAGAAACGATGATTCCATCTTTGATTTGTGCAATCAAGGCTTCTTTAGTAATCTGTGGCATCCTCTTTCCTCCTTTTCTTTGTTCTTATGAGGTCATTATATACCATTTGTTAAGCGCTTTCAATACTTTGTGATAGAATAGATTTCAGTTTCAAAAGTATTTTATAGAACAGCTGTTTCTGAAAGTAGTTTCAGATAACATAAATATCCATACCTATTACTCAAAATTACGAATCTTATTATAAACTTCTATATCAATAAAACCAGTCTAGAATTCCCATCTTTTTACAGGACTCCAGACTGGTTTATTTTAGATTAACATAGAAGTTCAAAGAACAACAGAAGACAAATTAACTGTCTTTTCGCTTATAAGAAATCATTGCTCCAAGGAGCACTCCTACAAAACCAAATAAGATTGTTAGTGATGAGGCAGACTCACCTGTATTTGGTAACATAGACTGTTCGTTATTACTTACTTTATTCTCTAATCGATTAGATTCAGAGTTTTCATTTGTTGATAACAATTTAGGCGACAGTGAAATTTCCTCAGCCTTGTTATCTTCTGTAGGATTTTTAAATAGTGGATTGTCAATGGAGTGTCGGAAAGTCATCGCATAAATACTAGAATTATTAGTCTCAAAAATAATCTTTCCATCTTTTTGTTCGAATTCAATAGTGTGTAGTTTTCCTTCTGGATCTACAGCATAAACATTCTCAACGGACTGATCTATAGCAAAAGTAACAAGGACTTTTCCTTCAGGTTTAACATATCTGCCGTTTACATCCTTCAATTTGATATCAAATGCTTTATAGTTTAATGAACTTAAATCACTAACTTGAACTTCTTGAATTTGAACACCTATCACATTTTTCAATACTTCTTCTGAAGCTTGAATTTGAACACTTCCTGTTGCATTTTTTAAAATACGTTGCGAACTAGCAATTCCTGAGACAACGTGCTTCGTTTCTGATTCATCTTTAGTGTTTTTATTATTTACTTGTTTATCAGTAGATTTCACTACTGAACTTCCTTCTCCTGAGGTTGATAATGGACCCATATATTCTGGGATTTCTAGTATCGGAGATTCACCTCCATTCACGCCACCTGTGAAAGCTGGAAGGTGGTGGACATCAGCATCCGCACCATTAACTCCGCCTCTAAAATCTGGCTTAGCGACTGTAGGAGCTGGAAAATCTCCTAATGTGGACAGAGCGCCGCTATACTCTGGAACTTCTGTAACAAGTGAGTCGCCTCCATTCACGCCACCTTTAAACTCTGGCTTAACGACTGTAGGAGCTGGAGAATCTCCTAATGTGGATATAACACCGCTATACTCTGGAACTTCTGTAACGAGGGATACGCCTCCATTCACGCCACCTTTAAACTCTGGCTTAGCGACTGTAGGAGCTGGAGAATCTCCTAATGTGGATAGAATACCACTATACTCTGGAACTTCTGTAACAAGTGAGTCGCCTCCGTTAACTCCGCCTGTAAAGTCATGCTGTTCAACTGTTGGGGCCGATTCTTCTCCTGAGGTTGATAATACACCCGTATACTCTGGGATTTCCAGTATAGGAGATTCAGTGAAAGGAACTCCACCTTTAAACTCTGGCTTAGCGACTGTAGGAGCTGGAGAATCTCCTAATGTGGATATAATACCACTATACTCTGGAACTTCTGTAACAAGTGAGTCGCCCCCATTCACGCCACCTGTAAACTCTGGCTTAGCTACTGTAGGAGCTGGAGAATCTCCTAATGTGGAGAGAACACCGCTATACTCTGGAACTTCTGTAACAAGTGAGTCGCCTCCGTTAACTCCACCTTTAAACTCTGGCTTAGCTACTGTAGGAGCTGCAAAGTCACCAGATGTACCTAAAATACCAGAATCTTCTTTTCCACTATCTTTTTTTGGATCTAATTTCCCAGCTAAATCCTTATCCGAATCCTTCTTAGAAGGTTCCACTTCTTTATCTTCCACATAGACAGGATCTTTTGGTTGACCCTCAATATAAGAACGAACCCAATCCAACTGCTCTTTTGATAAAACCAAACCACCACTACGGCTTCCTACAACACCATTTTGGTGAACTCCAATTAAAGCACCTTTATCATTATAAAGACCACCACCAGACGCTCCAGGTTTCGTACCTCCATAGCTAATTCCCTCTATTCCAGAGCCGAAGTCTGTAGTTCCTACTACTTTGCTATCTAAAACTGGACTTAGCTTGTTATCTGGAAAACCATAGACCGAAACTGAATCCCCCTCTGCAACTTTCGAAGATTGTTTTACAACCTCTACAGGAGTTACTTCTTTTACTGTTTCTTTTAACCGAACCAAAGCTAAGTCATTTTTAAATCCAAATACTGAATCTTTCTTATTCCAATAAACAATATCATCATCTGAAAAATTCACAGACAACCCATTCGGTAAAGTTGCTTTATACACTGTATTGGTGCGACCAGACTTAGTAACTACCTCAGAACCTTTAACTGTTAAGAAATTATGAGCGACTGTTAACACCAAATTGGGTGCAATTAAAGTACCTGATCCCGACCCATCTGGCGTTTGAATGTGCGTTGTAGCATAGAAATTTTCTGAGCCATTCGGAGCTTGTAACACCTCTTTACTAGGTATAGGTAAGTTCGATTTACCACTCAAATCGACTTTACCAACTTCAGTTCTTGCAAAATCCGAAGAAGACGTAGATGGAGGAGTTACCGAATCTACTACCGCTCTTATAATTGTATCACCTAAAGCTAACTTACTGACATAGTCATCAGACCAAGTAGTATCACTTGCTAGTTTGTTAATTGGCACTCCGTTATAGGATACCACTTTAGCTGTTGGGGAAGTTGCTATTAACTGTTTGAAGTCTGGATTTTGTCTTAAATGAAAATTCAAGCCACTTCCAACAGGACCTTCCTGAACAACCTTATCTGAAATCAAACGAGTTCCTTTAGTATCTTCCACTCGAAGTAGAACACGACCTTTTTCTTCACCTTTTACTAAAGTAGCTCGACCTTTTTCATCAAAACTATATAAAGCACCATCAATCTCAGACTCTACATCTTTTAAAGCTATATGATTTTCATCATAGTAGTAACGGTTTGCACCATCTATATACCAACCCTTTATACCATATTTATCAATCATAGAACGAATCCAAGCTCTGTGATTTTCCGTAAAGATAGTACCACTGCCAATACGCTCACTCTCAGGAGCGTTTGAAGTATTTGTTCCGTGCTGGTGGATACCGACTACCTCTCCCTTATCATTAAACAAAGGAGCACCTGAAAAACCTCCTAAAGCTGAGGAATGATAAGTGACTGCACCACTCTCTTTATTGATACTGCTCACAGTTGTTGAGACTGAATAAGCCTTACCGTCTTTCAAGCGAGCTTTATTTTCTTTACTTAAATTTGGAGTAGAAAAATCATTAGGATATCCGACCATAGTGATTTTATCACCAGTAGAAACCTCTTTATCGCTCAGTTCTCTTGGTGAATCTTCACCACCTGTCATAGCTTCTACAGGCTTTTTAGTTACCACTACTGCTAAATCATTGCTATAGTCTTTACCAAGGTCTTTGCCGTTATACAAGTGAATAGAGTCTTTTTCAAGAGCTTCCGATACACCAGAAGTAGGTACTTTATTGCTTTTCTCCTTTTCCGAGTTCATTACAACATAACTACGAGCAGACTCCCCACCACGCAAGACCGCAGACTTATCCTCTTGGTTTTTATCATAGTAGTTATGAGCTACTGTTACCATCACATTCGGCGCTACAAAGACACCACTGCCAGACGCAGTTTGTTTTCCACTTGTTCCGCTATCATAAGTGGTATAAGTCATAGCAACACCTTCTGCAGATTTACTATGAACATCCACATCGTGAATATCGCTACCGCCTTGAATGACATCAGCAGAAACAACCCCACCACCAATAACTGGTAACTCTGGTGCAGCTAAACCAATCACCGCTGATAGTGTCAAACAACCAACCAAACCATAGGCTTTGGATTTACGAAATTTCCCTAAACCCTTTAAACATACAAACATACATTACCTCACTTTAACTTTCAAAGTTAATTTATCCAAGTAAATTCTAAAAAATAAAATATTACAGTTTCCATTAGCATAACACTCTCTACTTTGATTCTTACAATAAAAATAGACATGGACTATTTTGCTACTTTACAAATGATATTTAAGTACTGTATCTCCAAGAATATAGTTTTTTATAAGATATTATCCTAATCAGAAAAACTAAGTTATACATAAACTTATATATAAATGTTCATTTGTAGCCAAACTGTATATTTTCTTATAAATTATAACATATTTTACAGACGCTTTCCAATGTCTTGAAAGAACTATACCAAACTAGATAGCAAAATGAATTGTTTTACACCAAGGTCAAGAAAAAAACTCATACTCAATAAAAATCAAAAAGCAAACTAGAAAGCTAGCCGCAGGCTGCTCAAAGCACTGTTTTGAGGTTGCAGATAAAGCTGCCGTGGTTTGAAGAGATTTTCGAAGAGTATAAGATAACTTGTCACTCTCCGCTGATTCATACTAATTAAAAATCAAAAAAACAGAAATTGCAGCTTCGAAGTATTCGTATGATAGTTCATATTAAGGACTCTATCATTCTTTCCCTAAAATACAGTGATAGCTATAAGAGTTGCTGAATTTCAAAGTATATATGAACTAGAATATTTGCTGACTAGACTCTATACAAAAAGAGAGCCACTAGGCTCTCTCATTCATCACTTCACATATTTAAAAGGAATCTCACTACCACAAAGCCAGTTGTAGACTTGGTCATTGACAAAGACATTCATGGCTTCGTGGGCATACTCAGGCATGATGCGATAGGCCTTATCGCAGGTCAGACGGTTGTAAATTGCAAACTGGGTAATAGGATAGCAAACATCGTCGTCCAAGCCCGTAATCATCTTAACTTCACCCTTGATACGATGAGCGAGATTTTTCACATCGATATAGGCAAGGGTAGCCATGATTGCCTCCTCAGTTTCATGGAATGGATCATGGAACTTGAAATAACGGAAAAGTTCGTCGTAAGCCTCGCTAGTATTCCCAATCTCAAGCACCCGTCTAAAGTCTGACAAGAAGGGATAGATGGCAACTGTTTTCTGAATCCGAGGATTGAGCGCTGCTGCAACTAGAGCTAGAGCCCCTCCTTGCGAGGCACCATAACTAGAAAGTCTCTTCTCATTTACCTGTGGCAGACTGGCAATAATTTCAACCAACTGGTAAATATCCAGATAAACATCCTTATAAAAGAGATGCTCCCGACCTTCCACAGCACCACGGATGATATGCCCCTTAACGGTATTTCCAAGAGGAGAACGCAAACCGTCTTGCGAGTAACCTGACTGGCCCCGCACATCCATGGAGACAACACCGTAACCAGACACGGTATAGGCCAGCATGTCAGCCCAGTCCCAGCCACGTCCCATATAACCATGGAAATGGAAGATTAGAGGAACTTTTTCCTCACTCTTTGGAAGAACGACGCGCGCATAGACCTTACCTTCATTGGTTCCTTCAAATGTTAACTCATAGCACTTGACTTGAGGAATGCAGAAATCTCTTTCCTCCAACTGGTAGGCTGGAAGAGTTGAAACTTTTTTCACTTCCCCATCCCAGAAAGCATCAAAGTCTTCTGGAACCTCATCCCTTCCTCTATAAGTCTTGATTTCTTTTAACAAAGCTGGATTTTTCATAACATGCTCCTTTTTGTAATCGCTATCATAAATGTAGCATATCTAGAAAAGCAATGCAAGAAAGAAAAGCAAATAGAAAGTGATTTTAGATTCTTTACTTTTAGGATGATGGACTGAAAGTAGTTTTAGAAACGAAAAAAGAGCATTTCTGCCCTTCTTCTCTGTTCAATCTTATTTTGTTGCTTCTTTCTTTTGGAAAGTGGTTTGGTAATTTACTTTAATCGTTACTGTCATGTGAGAGTCCTCGTTTCTTTTTGATAACTCTAGTATAAAGGGCAAACCTGAAAGCTAGCTTAATACTCTTCGAAAATCAAATTCAAACCACGTCAGCGTCGCCTTACCGTACTCAAGTACAGCTTGCGGCTAGCTTCCTAGTTTGCTCTTTGATTTTCATTGAGTATAAGATTTCCTTAGAGAAAGCTCAATCTAGATGTTCTTTCTTTTCCAAATGAAGGGCAATCATGCGCCACTCTGGATCCTCTTGCCAACCTTCTATCGAACTAATGTAGCTAGCAACCTTTCTGGCTTCTTCTAAAATCGGAAAATCTTCGATAATATCAGCCACTTGAAACTCTGGGAGACCTGACTGTCTGGTTCCAAAAATCTCACCCGAACCCCGCATTTTCAAATCTTCCTCCGCAAGGACAAATCCATTGGTGGTTTCTGTCATGATGCGCATGCGATCTTTCCCAGAATCAGTCTTAGGATTAGCAACGAGAACAGCATAGGACTGCTTGTCCCCCCGACCGACACGACCTCTGAGCTGGTGAAGCTGGCTGAGACCGAAGCGATCGGCATCCATAATAACCATAACAGTCGCATTGGGAACGTTAACCCCGACCTCGATAACCGTCGTTGAAACTAGAATATCCGTTTTTCGCTCTTTGAACTCCTGCATAATCTGGTCTTTTTCATCACTCTTCATCTTACCATGTAAAAGAGCCACCTCTGCCTTACCTGCAAAATGAGCCGTCAATTCCTCTGATAAGGCAATGGCATTTTTCAAATCCAGAGCTTCTGATTCTTCAATCAAGGGAGAGATGACATAGGCTTGAGAACCTTTTTGAATTTCCCCCTCTAACCAAGTCAAGACCTGAGGCAATTGCTCATGCTTGATCCAGCGTGTCACAATAGGTTTCCGTCCTGCTGGCATCTGGTCAATAATGGAAACATCCATATCGCCAAAGGCTGTGATAGCCAAGGTTCGTGGTATGGGAGTCGCTGTCATCATGAGTACATCTGGATTGTCCCCTTTTTCACGTAAAATACGCCTTTGCCCCACACCAAAACGGTGCTGCTCATCGATAATGATCAAACCAAGACGAGCATAATCTACCCCATCCTGAATCAGAGCGTGGGTTCCGATAATCAAATCAGCCTCACCCTTGGCAATGTTCTCCAAAACTTCTCTCTTTTCTGCAGACTTCAAGGAACCTGTCAAGAGAGCTAATTTCAAGTCTGGAAAAAGCCCCTTCAAACTCTCAAAATGCTGCTCTGCTAGAATCTCTGTTGGCACCATGAGGGCTGCCTGATAGCCAGCTGTCACCGCCGCAAACATGGCCAAGCCAGCGACGACTGTTTTTCCACTCCCCACATCTCCTTGCAAGAGACGATTCATGTGGTGATCCGACTTCATGTCTGTCAAAATTTCCTGCAAACTCTTTTCTTGAGCTTGAGTCAAGGCAAAAGGCAAGCTTTCCTTGACTGTTGTCACTTTTTCCTTAGACCAATTCAGAACCAGACCACTTCCCTGAACTCTATTTTCAGACTTGAGCGTCTGTAACTGCATTTGAAAGTAAAAAAGTTCCTCAAATTTGATACGGCGAAGTGCCTGCTTGTATTCTCCCAAATCCTTAGGAAAATGCATGGCACGAACGGCCTGACAACGGGACATGAGTTTGTATTTGTCCAGCAAGGACTGAGGAAGATTTTCTTCTATTAAGAGGTCCAGCCCCTGATCAAAGGCCGTCTTGATGATCTTGACCAGACTGGCCTGACTGATTCCCTGAGCCAAGCGATAGACAGGTTGGAGGTCATCTTCCACCTGAGCCAGTACCTTTATCCCTGTCAGACTAGCCTTGGCGCGATCCCATTTTCCAAAGACAGCAAAGGTTGCTCCCAACTCTATCTTATCAGCTAGATAGGGCTGGTTAAAGAAATTCACCGCAAAAACGACTTCTCCCTGTTTAAGACTAAAGCGCAGGCGATTGCGTTTGAAACCATAATACTGAACACTGGCAGGAGTCACGACTTGTCCAGACAGAACTGCCTTTTCCCCGTCTTCCAGATCCAGCACCTGCTTAGTCTTAAAGTCTTCATAACGGAAAGGAAAGTAGAGCAAGAGGTCTTGCAAGTTTTCAATTCCTAGTTTGGCGTATTTTTCTGCTGACTTTGGTCCCACACCAGGTAAGACATGCAAGGGTTGATGTAGATTCATGCTCCACTCCTTTCTTTGCTAATCATATTCTCTCGGAATGCGGTCGCTTAGAAGACAAACCACCTCATAGTTAATAGTCCCACGGTAGGTAGCTACTTGAGTAGCTGTGATCTCCTTGCCCCCATTAGAACCAATTAAGGTTACCTTGGTTCCCAGCTGATAAGGCTTAGGCAGACGAATGGTGATTTGGTCCATCGAAACCCGCCCGACGATTGGGCAGGCTTGCCCATCTACCAAGACGGAGAAATTCTGCATGTCACGTGTCCAACCATCCGCATAGCCGATTGGCAAGGTCGCGATGACTTGCTCGCTATCCGCCTGATAGGTCGCTCCGTAGCCCATGCAAGCTCCAGCTGGAACTGTCTTGACATGAACTAAAGCAGACTCCAAGGTCAAGGCTGGAGTCAAGTCATAAGGCAAGTCCAAGACCTCTCCGCTTGGGTTTAAACCATACATAGCATCTCCCATACGGACGGCATTGAAAATGGTATCTGCATGCCAAAGGGTCGTTGCCGAATTACTGGCATGAACCAAGTCTGGAAGACCTTTCATACTGGCCAAAATAGATTTAAACCGTTCTAACTGGGCATTAAAGTAGTAATCTGATTCTTCATCAGCAGTAGCAAAGTGGGTAAAAATCCCCTCAACATGCGCACCGTATTGTTGGAGCAAAGCTTGAGCCTGCTCAACCTCACTTGCTTCTCTAAAACCGATCCGTCCCATTCCTGAATCAATCTTGAGGTGGACTGTCAATCCAGTTAGGTCTGATTCCTTATCTAAGAGTGATTGAATCCACTCCAGTCCAGCCACAGTCAAGGTGATGTCGTATTCTTTAGCTAGAGCAACTGCTTCGATGTCAGAAACTCCTAAAATAAGGATTTTCTTCCTGAGTCCAGCTTGTCTGAGTTCAATGGCTTCATCAATATTGGAAACGCAAAAACCATCAACATCATCTTGAATCGCCGTGGCAACAGCAACAGCCCCATGTCCATAGGCATTGGCCTTGACCACAGCCAACTTGAGCGTTCCTTGAGGGATATGATCTCCCATTTGCTGAATATTTTGTCGAATAGCTCCCAGATGAATCAGAGCCTTGGTTGGTCTATGTGGACTAGCTTTCATGATTTTCCTCCAAAATGACACTGGCTGTCACAAACTGATCTGTGTGGCTGATAGACAGCCAAATCTTTCCTGAAAATGGTGACTGACTAAAATAAGGCGCCCCGCGTTCATTGTTCAAAACTTCTAAATCCTGAAAACCGAGCTTTCCAATACCAGTTCCCATAGCCTTGGAAAAAGCCTCCTTAGCCGACCAGCGACCAGCCAAGTATTCAATCTGCCTGCGCCCTTTAAGACTGTTAAATCGTTCCATTTCCTTAGTGGTCAGCACGCGCTTGGCAAAACCTTCATGTCGTGTAAATGCGCTTTCTATCGAAGCCAATTCTTCAATGTCAATTCCGTGTCCAACTATCATTCTCATCAAAAGGAGTTGAGATTCCCCCAACTCCATCCTTTTCACTTATTTTGTCAAGGTAGCATAAATCTCTTCTACCAAAGCCTCTGTATTTTCCCAACCTAGGCAAGGGTCGGTAATAGAGCAACCAAAGACCTCTGGTTGGTTTTGACGACCATCTGCTAGGTAAGATTCAATCATAAAGCCTCGAACTATCTTTTTGATTTTCTCGTTCCAATCACGATTTTGCAAGGTCTGACGAACAATTCGAATCTGTTCCATATATTGCTTGCCTGAGTTATCATGGTTGGTATCAATGAGGATAAAAGGATTTTCAAGTCCCATGGTCTCATAACGTTCAATGGCATTTAGCAAAGTTTCATAGTAAAAGTTAGGCTCATTTTTCCCATATTCATTAACTGCCCCACGAAGGATGACATGGGCCAAGGGATTTCCTGAAGTCTCAACTTCTTGCCCATGGAAAAGGAAGGTCTGTTTATTTTGAGCGGCATAGATGCCATTAAACATGACACCCAAATTTCCAGAGGTTGGATTTTTCATTCCGACTGGTGCATCAATTCCTGAGGCCACAAAGCGGTGCTCTTGGTCTTCCACAGAACGAGCCCCAACAGCATGGTAGCTGACCAAATCATCTACCAAGACCAAATTTGACGGATAAAGCATCTCGTCTGCCGTTGTCAAACCAGTCTCTGTAATCACGCGGTAGTGCAACTGGCGCACAGCCTGCAAGCCGTTAATCAAGCTTGGAGCCTTAGAAGTATCTGGTTGGTGAACTAAACCTTTATAGCCGTCTCCGTTAGTACGAGGTTTAGCTGTATAAACACGCATAACCATGAAAATCTTGTCCGCCACCTTCTTTTGCAAGGCAGATAAACGGCGGGCATATTCCAAGACAGCCTCTTCATTGTCAGAAGAGCAAGGACCAATCACCAAAAGAATTCTGTCATCTTCTCCTGAAATAATGTCTGCCAATTCTCTATCACGGCGCTCTTTTAGTCGCAAGGCTTCCGCAGACAATTGGGTTTCTGCCTTGATTGCTTCAATATCAATTTCTTGACCTTTTTCAATAAATGCCATCTTATTCTCCTAGCGTTTGATAGATTTCTCTGACAAGGGCTTCCGTATTTTCCCAGCCCAGACAAGGATCTGTGATAGACTTGCCAAATACTTCTGGTTCGTTTTGACGACCATCTTCTAGATAAGACTCAATCATAAAGCCACGAACGTACTGCTTGATTTTTTCATTCCAATCACGATTAATTAAGGTCTGGCGGACAATTCGAATCTGGTCCATGTATTGCTTGCCAGAATTGTCATGATTGGTGTCTACAATGATAAAGGGATTTTCCAAGCCCATTTTCTCATACTGGGCAATGGTATCCATCAAATTATCATAGTAGTAGTTGGGAATATTCTTACCATACTCATTGATTGCTCCACGAAGAATGGCGTGCGAAAGCGGATTCCCAGTTGTTTCCACTTCTTTTCCTAGAAAAAGGAAACTTTGTTTGTTTTGAGCAGCATAAATCCCATTAAACATAACATTGAGATTTCCAGATGTTGGATTTTTAAACCCAGTCGCAAAATCTGCCCCACTTGCCACAAAGCGGTGTTGCTGGTCTTCAACCGAACGGGCACCAACCGCCATGTAAGAAATCAGATCATCCACAAGAGGAAGATTTTCAGGATAAAGCATTTCATCAGCTGTCGTCATACCTGTTTCCGTGATGACACGATAGTGAAGATGGCGAACAGCTTTGATTCCGTTGATAAGACTAGGCGCTTCTGCCGTGTTAGGCTGGTGAATTAATCCCTTATAGCCATCTCCGTTGGTACGAGGTTTGGCAGTATAAACACGCATAACCATAAAGATACGGTCTGCTACTTCTTCTTGTAGGACTGCCAAACGCTTAGCGTACTCAAGAACAGCTTCTTCATTGTCAGATGAGCATGGTCCGATTACCAAGAGAATTCGTTGGTCTTCTCCACGTATAATGGCTTCTAGCTCTTGATCGCGCTGTGATTTTCTCTCCAAAGCTTGGCCTTCTAATTTTGATAAGGCACGAACTTCTTCAATATTAATTTTAGGACTTTTTGCTGTAAATACCATAACTCATCTCCTTATAAAGCAAACGGATACCAGGTAAAAATTTACTTTTCACAAGGTATCCGCCTCTAAACTATCTCATTTTATTGTCTTTTTCCGTGACAGTTTTTAAACTTCTTACCAGAACCACATGGGCAAAGTTCATTCCGTCCAATCTGGCTCAAATCCAAATCTTCTGGCATATTTGCTTGGTGGGCAGCGATATTACGAGTCGCTGTTGTACTGATGATATGGTGTTCTGCTTGTGGTCTTTCTTGTTCATGAATTTGGGCTTTCATCATCAAGCGTGTCACATCAAACTCAATCGAACCAATCATGTCATTAAACATACGGAAACCTTCTGCCTGATACTCAACAACAGGGTTGTTCTGAGCATAGCCACGAAGTCCAACCGCGTTACGCAATTGATCAAGGGCATCGATATGATCTGTCCACTTGTTATCCACCACTCGTAGAATCAAGACTTTTTGGAATTCTTTAACTGCTTCTTCATCGCGTAGTTTTGAAACCTGACTATCGTAAACTTGCAAGGCACGTTGGAAGAGTTCTTCCTTAATAGCCTTATCAGACAAGCCTGACAAGTCTTCAACAGAAATAGAATCTTCAGGAAGCAAGTTGTACTTAGCAAAGTTCAAAATTGCCTCTAGTTTTTCATCTTGTTTGGCACGCGCATGACCATCGACGACACGACCAATCGTGCGTTTGATCATAGAGTGAATTTCAGGTGCCAAGTCACGATCTGCAGTGATAACGTCGTAACGTTGAGCATAGATAATCTCACGTTGTTCACGCATGACATCATCGTATTGAAGGACTTGTTTACGGGTATCGTAGTTATTTCCTTCGACACGTTTTTGTGCTGCTTCAACCTGACGCGTCAACATGCGAGACTCAATGGCCTCTTCAGACATGTTGAGACGTTCAAAAATTCCCTTCAAGCGTTCAGAACCAAAACGTTTCATCAAGTCATCTTCAAGAGATAGGTAGAATTGTGACTCACCTGGATCTCCTTGACGACCTGAACGTCCACGAAGCTGGTTATCGATACGACGGCTTTCATGACGCTCTGTACCAATAACGCAAAGTCCTCCAAGTTCACGAACTCCTTCACCAAGCTTGATGTCGGTACCACGACCGGCCATGTTAGTCGCAATAGTAACAGCACCACGTTGACCAGCATTCATAATGATTTGGGCTTCTTTATAGTGGTTCTTGGCATTCAAGACTTCGTGAGGAACACCAGCCTCGACCAATTTCTTAGAAATGTAATCACTAGTTTCAACCGCTACTGTACCAACCAAGACAGGCTGACCTTTTTGGTAACGAGCCTTAACGTCTTCAACAACCGCTTTAAACTTAGCTTCAATGCTAGCAAAAAGTAGGTCTGGATGGTCAATACGTTGAACAGGACGGTTTGTTGGGATTGGAATAACACGAATGTTGTAAATTTCTCGGAATTCTTCTTCCTCAGTCTTACCTGTACCCGTCATACCAGACAATTTCTTGTACATACGGAAAAGGTTTTGGTAAGTGATTGAGGCAGATGTCTTGGTTTCATCCTGAATTGGCACACCTTCTTTAGCTTCAATGGCTTGGTGCAATCCATCAGAATAACGACGACCTTCCATGGTACGACCTGTAAATTGGTCGACGATCAAAATTTCTTGCTCTTCGCTCACCACATAGTCAATATCGAGAAGCATGATGTAGTTGGCACGAAGGGCGTTATCGATAAAGTGAGTCAGAGCTACGTTTTCGATATCATAGAGATTTTCAAGTTTGAAGTAGCTTTCAGCCTTGTCAATCCCTGAATCAGACAAACCAATAGTCTTAGACTGCACATCGATGATGTAGTCGTCTTTGTCCAAAGATTTTACATAGTGGTCTGCCATGTGGTAAAGCTGACTGGTTTCAACTGCGTTAGCACCTGATACGATCAAAGGTGTACGGGCCTCGTCAATCAAGATTGAGTCAACCTCATCGACCAAGGCATAGTTAAGCGGACGTTGTACCATGTTTTCAGCGCGAACGACCATGTTATCACGAAGGTAGTCAAATCCGATTTCTGAGTTAGTTGAGTAGGTAATGTCACACTCATAGGCTTCTTTTTTCTCCATTGGAGATTTAGCAGCCAAGTTAATCCCTACTGACAAACCAAGCCATGAGTACAATTCACCCATCTCAGTCGCGTCACGTTCTGACAGGTATTCATTGACCGTAACTACGTGAACCCCTTTACCTGAAAGGGCGTTGAGGTATACGGGCATGGTCGCAGTCAAGGTTTTCCCTTCCCCTGTACGCATCTCTGGCACGTCACCATGGTGAAGAACGATTCCCCCCATGACCTGAACCTTATAAGGGAATAGACCTAGGACACGTTTGGCACCCTCACGGACAACCGCAAATGCTTCATAAAGCAATGAATCCAGTGATTCTCCATTTTGATAACGTTCTTTAAATTCAACTGTTTTTGCTTTTAGTTGGTCATCAGTCAAAGCAGCCATTTGGTCTTCGTATTTGAAAACCTTGTCAGCCATCTTTTCCAGACGACGGATTTCTCCTTTATCATTTTCGATAATTGTTTTTAAAATATTAGCCATGTTTTTCCTTACTTTAAATTCCGAATATTTTAGAATGTTCTTTTAATTTTAGCACAATTACTGATTATTTTCAAGGAAGAATCCCCATTTTGAAAAGGAAAAAGAGGCTAGTTTCCAAGCTAACCTCTCTGACTTTTATGATACTTTAATTGCCAAAAATCGGCAAAAGAGCAAATAGGATAAATAGATTAATCCAAAGAGAAAGACAGCAGATGAGTCCAAAAACAAAAAGACTGACTTTCTTGGACAGCAAAGCCATCAAAATCGACAGAATTCCAAAAACTAGTAAAACTTTCTGCATGATTAAGAGATTGATAGATATTCCCAGAACTGGTTTATCCCAAGGAACAAAGAAGAAAGCCAGCCAGATCAGCAGAACTAAACCAATATAGACCTTGGAATAGCGTGTAATAAATGATTTTAGATGTTCCATAAGCCACCTCCTACAAATAGAAAGTAATATAATACTAAATTAAAATCAAAGAGCAAACTAGGAAACTAGCCGTAGGTTGCTCAAAACACAGTTTTGAGGTTGCAGATAGAACTGACGAAGTCAGTTACATATATAATCCAAGACGACGTTGACGTGGTTTAAAGAGATTTTCGAAGAGTATAAATCAATGCCTTCCACCGTTAGACTTCCCTAGTTCCCGTCTCAAGCGAAACATGTTTTTGAAACAGATATAGTCTAACCAGTCACTACCTAGAGATAAGACTATCAAAAGCAACCAAACACCCCAAGCACTAGCATCTGATTCATGATTTAGAACAAAAGGGAAAAATAAGAATGAAAAAATTGTCATATCCAAGCTAAACAGAGCTAAAAGGGAAATATAAATCCAGTAAAAATAGTAGAAGATGGGGAAAATTTTACTGTTTCTGTCAGCATTGTCTATCCAATAGAAAAAATATAAACAAGGAAATAAGAGTATCAAATTAAACCAATTAAACGACAGTTTCATCATCGACACCTCCTCTTTAAAATTGTTTTCTTTAGTTTCGTTCTATTAAATGTTATTACCAATATAAATCAATTCTCCCCGCTTTAGACTTCCCGAGTTCTCGCCTCAAGCGAAGCATTTTTTTGAAACAGAAATAAGTTAACCTATTCAGACCAATAGCTAGCAGAATAAAAAGAAACCAAATGCCCCATAACTTGATATCTGTCAAATTTCTCATGACGATATTGAAAAACAGAACTGAAATAACTGTCCAAGCAAGGCTAAAAAGAGCATAGAGGGGGATGTAAAACCAGTAAAAATAGTAAAAAATTGGGAAAAATTTACTATCTCTATCGGCCTTTTCAATCCAGCTGAAAAAGTAAAACCAGGGAAATAAGATTATCAATTTAAACAAATGTTTCATCACCGGCCCCCTCTCTATTTGATAGCGTTTTCTTCAACTTCATTCTATCAAAAAAATCTGGAAATGTCATTCCAGATTCTACTTTTTTATTTACGTTTTCTTGCGATGAGATGAATCGGTGTTCCTTCAAAGACAAAGGCCTTGCGAATTTGATTTTCCAAGAAACGTAGGTAAGAAAAGTGCATAAGTTCTTCTTCATTGACAAAGATGACAAAGGTTGGTGGTTTTGTTGCCACTTGGGTCGCATAGAAAATCTTAAGACGTTTTCCTTTGTCTGTCGGTGTTGGATTGATGGCAATGGCATCCATAATAACATCGTTCAAGACAGCTGATGGAATACGTGTATTTTGACTTTCACTGATTTGCTTAATCATCTCAGGAAGTTTGTGGAGACGTTGCTTGGTCAAAGCTGATACAAAGATAATCGGTGCGTAAGGCAGGTATTGGAACTGCTCACGAATATCTTCTTCCCAGTTTTTCATAGTGTGGTTGTCTTTTTCAAGCGTATCCCACTTGTTGACTACGATAATCATCCCTTTACCAGCTTCATGGGCAAATCCTGCGATACGCTTGTCGTATTCACGAATACCCTCTTCCGCATTGATGACCATTAAGACCACATCTGAACGGTCAATAGCACGCATGGCACGCATGACAGAGTATTTCTCGGTATTTTCATAAACCTTACCAGACTTACGCATACCAGCCGTATCAATCATGGTAAACTCTTGACCATCTGTATCTGTAAAGTGGGTATCAATGGCGTCACGCGTTGTTCCAGCAACAGGACTAGCAATGACACGGTCTTCCCCCAAGATAGCGTTAATCAAGCTTGATTTTCCGACGTTGGGACGACCAATCAAGCTAAACTTAATCACATCTGGATTTTCTTCTTCATATTCATTTGGAAGATTTTCTACGATGGCATCTAGCACATCTCCTGTACCGATACCATGAACAGATGAGATAGGCAGTGGTTCGCCCAAACCGAGGGCATAAAAATCATAGATATCATTTCGCATCTCAGGGTTGTCCACCTTGTTAACCGCGAGGATAACTGGTTTGTGGGTCTTATAAAGCTTACGAGCTACGTATTCGTCTGCATCGGTAATTCCTTCCTTACCGGACACGACAAAGACGATAACATCGGCTTCTTCCATGGCAATTTCTGCCTGGTGCTTGATTTGTTCCATGAAAGGAGCATCGACATCATCGATTCCTCCTGTATCAATCATGCTAAAAGAGCGATTGAGCCACTCACCCGTCGCATAGATACGGTCACGTGTCACTCCTTCGACATCTTCTACAATGGAGATTCGCTCACCAGCGATCCGATTAAATAGGGTTGATTTCCCAACATTGGGACGTCCTACAATGGCAATAGTTGGTAGGGCCATAATTTCTCACTTTCTACAATAACTTCTTCTGTTCAAGATTTTTTCTAGTTGAGCTTGGTTCAGCTTGACCAAACTGTTCTGCTAGGCGCTGACTCCAGCTTGTGGTCGCACGCGCCCCAGCATAGTCAGCCTGTACACGGTCATAAGCCTCAATCACATCAACTGTTTGTTCCTGATATTCTTCCTCAAACACCACTTGATTCAATGGCAAGCGAGGTTTGACTTCATGTTCTTCATTTGGTATTCCTAGTGCCATCCCAAAGACAGGATAGGTGTAGTCAGGCAGGTTAAAGAGCTCTGCTACTTCTTCTGACTTGTAACGCACCAAGCCAATAATGACACCACCATAGCCCAAGCTTTCAGCTGCCAGCAAGGCATTTTGACCAGCAAGAGCTGCATCGACCGAACTAATCAAGAGACCTTCTACACCTTGAGGTTGGAATGAATCAGTATGAAGCTGGGCTCCCTTTTCTGCTCGGTTCAAATCTCCGACAAAGAGAAGGAAAACAGCTGACTGGCGAATGGCTTCTTGAGGCACCAATTCATACAAGGCATCTTTCTTTTCTTGACTTCGTACCACAATCACAGAGTAGGATTGGAAATTCTTCCAAGACGAGGCAATTTGGGCTGCTGTCAGGATTTCAGTCAAGTCTTCCTGAGAAATGCCTTGATCCTTAAATCTTCGAACAGATTTATGAGCTTTCATCAGTTTAATCGTTTCTGTCATCGACGGTTAACTCCTTCTAAACGAGTCTCCTCAACCAAATAACGGATGCGTTCCATGACGCGTCTGGCTTCCCAGGTTTCGTCATTTCCATGCTTCCCTTTAGCGAAATGCAGCTCCAAATCTTCAAAGTTGAAGTTGGAGGTGAAAAAGGTCGGTAAATTTTCCTGCATCCGATATTGGAGAATAACCTGCAGGATTTCGTCACGCACCCAAGCTGTTGATTGCTCGGCACCAATATCATCTAAAATCAGGACTTCAGACAGTTTAATCTCATCCACCAAGGTCTTGACATTACCATCACCGATAGCATTTTTGACATCCATGACAAAGCTAGGATAGTGGAGGAGAGTTGATGAAACACCACGTTTTTCTGATAAATCATGGGCTAAGGCAGCCACCATGAAACTTTTACCCACACCAAAGTCTCCATATAGGTAAAGACCTTTTCGAATAGCTGGATATTGCTCCACGAAGGCTAATAGCTTTTCAAAAACTGGCAAGCGTCCTAAATCATCCAAATCAACTTGAGCCAAACTAGCTTTCTTGAGACTGGCTGGTAGATTGATTAACTTGAGACGATTCTTAATAGCCGCTTCTTTTTCCGCTGCGATTAGTTCAGGAGTTTCTTCATAAGAAACGTCCGCATAGCCATGATTCATAACCAAAATAGGCTTGTAGCCTTTGGCAATATAATCCGTATCACCACGAAGAAACTTGTCGCGCTCGGTGATGTACTGATTAAACTTGGAGATACTGCGATTTAATTCCTCTGGAGTCAAGGATTCTTGCTGGATAAAGGCCGCAACATCAGGGTCCTTCATGATTTTCTGGACCAAGTCTTGATAATGAAAACGGCTAGGTTGACGTTTGAGTACGTCTCCGACACTTTCCATCTAATCTCCTCCTTTTTCTAATCGAGCTAATAGTTCTTGTTTCTTACGTTCTAGTTCCAGACGAGTTTCCTCGCTGGTTTCATTCTTATAATCTGGATTACTCCACTTGGGTACATTGGACTTGGTAGAACTGGGTTTACTGCTTTTTTGAGCCTGACTTTTCTGCCCTCGCTCACGGATCCGAAGAACTGCCTCTTCTGCCGAATGAATTTTTTGATAGGCATAGTCATTGGCCACCTTCATGGCATATTTCTCATTGATGTTTGCAGAATCCACCTTATTAAAGGTTAATAAGAGAATAATATTGATGACTTCGTCCAGCAAGCCCAAGCCAGCCATCTGTTGCAAGAGGTCTCTTTCTGTTTGGGTAATGGTTCCCTTGCGTGTTTGCTTGATTTCTGCCAAGAACTGCAGGGCAGTTTTACTTTTGGCTTCTTTGATAATGGTTGCTTCCTTAGGACTAAAGTCAGAGGAAACAGGTTTTTGAGCAATTTTTTCACGCATGCGTTTGGTTGAAATAACCTGGGAAACAGCTGTTGACTTGGCCAATTGATAAGTTTCAAACCAAGTCCATTTCTTCTCCTCAGCAATAGCAAAGAGGTTTAAGACATCGGACTGCTCATCCGCAAAACGAAGCCCATCTCGAGACATAAGCTGACGAAAATGGTCCAAGTCAAAATCGTTGGCCACTTTCTTCTTGAGACCAAGGTCTTCTTGACTTCCCAGTTCTGCCAAGTCTGGAAAGACTTGATTGAGTGAGACAGGTATTTCTTCTCCCTCAGCACTCTCAACTTTCAAATCCTCCACAGCTGCATCACCAATCTTCTTCTCCAAAAGTCTGCGATAAACAGGATGCTCCAAGAAGTCCTGACTAGATAGAGGAGCATGGATAACTATCTGATAGGTATCACCCTTTTGATAGAGGGTCAAGAGATTAAAAGCAGATAGAATTTTCAGGGATTTTATCAGTCTATCCATCCCAAAGTTGAGATGGTTGAGAATACTTGAAAAAAGATATTCCTTTCTGCCATTATCCCAAAAACTAATGGTATAAAGATAAAGGCTCAGTGCCTCCTGACCGATAATCGGGAGGTAGCACTGTACCAGAGATGAGGTATCTTGCGACACCCGATTATTCTTTAGATAAGAAAAACGGTCAATTGGCTTCATTTATCTTTCCTTTTTCTTTTTAGAGGACTGGGTGATTTGTTTGAGCAGACTCTCTAACTCACTTACATCCTTAAAACTACGATAGACACTGGCAAAACGTACATAAGTAATCTCATCCAACTCAGCCAACTCCTCCATGACGAGTGAACCAATGTCCTCACTTTGAATTTCATTTTCATTTCGACCACGGAGTTTCTGTTCGATACGATTGACTACCATGTTGATTTCATCACTTGACACAGGACGTTTCTGGGCTGAGCGGATAATTCCATTAAAGATTTTATCTCTGGAGAATTGTTCCCGTGTGCCATCTTTTTTAACAACCACTAAGGTTCTTTCTTCTACTCGTTCGTAGGTTGTAAAACGGTGCTGGCATTCATCGCACTCACGTCTTCTACGAATAGTGTTCCCTTCTTCTGCTTGGCGACTATCGATAACACTTGACTTGGTAGCCCCACATTTTGGACAACGCATCCTTTCCCTCCTTATCGTTTTCTTTTCATTATACCATTTTTTAAGCGATTCCCAAAACAATTCTTCTTTTTGCTTGACAAGTTTTTTGTTTTGTTGTATTATTTAATTAAGACAAAAGGATAGGAGAAAGGAGACCAAGATGTCCTGGACATTTGACAACAAAAAACCCATCTATTTACAGATTATGGAGAAAATCAAGCTTCAGATTGTTTCCCATACACTGGAACCCAATCAACAACTTCCAACCGTACGAGAGCTAGCTAGCGAGGCAGGTGTCAATCCAAACACCATCCAAAGAGCCTTGTCAGACCTTGAACGAGAAGGATTTGTTTACAGCAAGCGCACAACTGGACGATTTGTGACTGAGGATAAGGAGCTAATCGCCCAATCGCGTAAACAATTATCAGAAGAAGAATTGGAACACTTCGTTTCCTCCATGACCCATTTTGGCTATGAAAAAGAAGAACTACCAGGCGTAGTCGGCGATTATATTAAAGGAGTTTAAGCCTATGTCATTACTAGCATTTGAAAATGTATCCAAATCTTATGGAGCAACACCAGCCCTTGAAAATGTTTCTCTTGACATCCCAGCTGGAAAAATTGTTGGTCTCCTTGGGCCAAACGGCTCAGGGAAAACAACCCTGATTAAACTAATCAATGGCCTCTTGCAACCAGATCAAGGACGTGTCCTCATCAACGACATGGACCCAAGCCCAGCAACCAAGGCTATCGTGGCTTATTTGCCGGATACGACCTATCTCAATGAGCAAATGAAGGTCAAAGAAGCCCTAACCTACTTCAAGACCTTCTATAAAGATTTCAATCTTGAACGCGCCCATCATCTACTTGCAGACCTAGGCATTGATGAAAACAGTCGTCTCAAGAAACTATCAAAAGGAAACAAGGAAAAGGTACAACTGATTTTGGTTATGAGCCGTGATGCTCGTCTCTACGTTTTAGACGAACCCATTGGTGGGGTGGATCCAGCAGCCCGTGAGTATATTCTCAATACCATTATCAACAACTACTCCCCAACTTCTACCGTTTTGATTTCTACCCACTTAATTTCTGATATCGAGCCAATCTTGGATGAAATTGTCTTCCTCAAAGATGGAAAAGTCATCCGTCAAGGCAATGTAGATGATATTCGCTATGAATCTGGTGAATCCATTGACCAACTCTTCCGTCAGGAATTTAAGGCCTAAGCAAAGGAGATTATTATGTTTTGGAATTTAGTCCGCTACGAATTTAAAAATGTTAACAAGTGGTATTTAGCCCTCTACGCTGCCGTGCTCATCCTTTCTGCCCTTATCGGGATACAAGCACAATCCTTAATCAAACTACCTGAAAAAAATCTATCTGTTCTACTTGTTTTTCTAGCTACTGTCTTTGGTGGTTTGATGATTACACTTGCGATTTCAACTATCTTCTTGATTATTAAACGATTCAAAGGAAGTGTCTATGACCGACAAGGCTATCTGACTTTGACCTTGCCAGTTTCTGAACACCATATCATCACTGCTAAATTAGTCGGTGCCTTTATTTGGTCTATTGTCAGCACTGCTGTACTAGCTCTAAGTGCTTTTATTGTTCTGACTCTAACGGCTCCAGATTGGTTTGCAACTTCTGACTTGATACCATTTATAAGAACACACCTTCCTCAACTCTCTCTTATGGGGGTATCCTTCCTACTAAATACCATTTCTGGAATCCTCTGTATCTACTTGGCTATTTCCATTGGACAGCTTTTCAATGAATACCGTACCGCACTGTCAATTGTAGCCTACATTGGTATCCAAATTGTCGTTGGCTTTATTGAACTCTTCTATCGTTCTAACCCTGGCTTTTACTTCCCATCAACCTCAGGAGGAGCTGATCAGTTCCAGATGGGCATTATCATGACTATTCTGGAAGAAGTTATTCTTATAGCCATCTACTATCTAGGAACTTATCACATCTTGAGAAACAAGGTTAATTTGCAATAAAAAATGCCCAGCTAAACAGCTGGGTTTTGATTTAACTCAATATCAAACTGGCTACAATAGGGCTGACAAAGACATAGAGAATACCGGTAACACCGATAGCCAAACCACCCATAGCTCCTGCTACAGAGCCGTATCGAAAGGCTGTTCCCGTTCCGACAGCATGGCCTGTCCCTCCAAGGGAAAGACCAACAGCTACTGGATCATCTATTTTCAACCACTTCAAAAGGGTTGGGCCGATAACACTGGTTAAAATCCCAGTTGCCACTACAACCACCAAAGTCACGGTCGTCAAGCCTTGCAATTTTTCTGTAATTCCTACTGCCATGGCGGTTGTTACTGACTTAGGAAAGAGTGAAATGGCTAGGAAAAAGTCCATGCCAAAAATCTTAGCTACAAGGGCCGTGAAAGAGGTATTGACAACTACTGCTAGCAGACTACCAAAGAGAATACTCCGAGCATGGTGCTTCATCAAGTGAAAACTCTTATAAAGCGGAATCCCTAGAGCCACGGTCGATGGGACAATCAAGTTGTTCAAATAAACCCCACCTTGGTAGTAATCTTGGTAAGAAATACCCGTCACCTTTAGAAAGATGATAATGAAAACAGCTGACAAAAGCAAGGGCGTTGTCAATGGATGTGGAAAACGTCTGTAAATCAGCATTCCCACTAGGTAAGCTAGGATAGACAGGGCAAGCCCAAACAGGGGATTGGAAACAAATTCACTCATTTGGCATCTCCTTTCTCATAATCTCCCTCAAACCGTCTCTTGATAAACTGAACCACCAAAGCAATGAGGATAATATTGATAACAGCTGCGAAAAAGACAATCAAAACAATTGGCAAAAGATAGGGAGCAATCACATCAAACTTCTCCATAATTCCCACTGCTGGCGGCAAAAAGAGAATGGTCATATTGGCCAGCAAGAAATTCCCAACCATGTTGACATGCCTGGTTCTCAACCACTTGAATTGCAGGGCTAGAAAAAGAATAATCAAACCGATAATACTGCCTGGGATAGGCAAATGAAAGAAACTGGAAATCCCCTCTCCGATTAGAGAAATCACAAAGAGAATCATTAATTGAACATATAATTTCATCCTAAACTCCACGAAATAGACTTCTGCATACCAGTTTACTCTTTTTTCAGAAAATTTCAAGGAAATGCACAAGAGTCATTAAAAATTAGAGAAGAAAGGGGATACAAACAATTCTTGACTTGTAAAAATTGGCTTGATTTAGGATAAAAGATGCCTGCGTCCTTCTTGCCAGCTTTCTTGAAAAGTAGTATAATTATTGCATGCGCAATCATCTTGTGATGCAGAGATTGTCCGTTAATGGACTTTCTTCTATTGACAACTCTAAAAAGAAAGGAGAAAATATGACCTACTTGGAAAAATGGTTTGACTTTAATCGTCGTCAGAAAGAAATTGAAAGTCTCTTAGAAGAGACTATTGCCCAGCAGAGCGAGCAAAGTCTGACCTTGAAAGAGTTCTACCTCCTCTACTATCTGGACTTGGCTCAAGAAAAATCTCTACGCCAGATTGACCTGCCAGATAAACTTCATCTGAGTCCGAGTGCTGTTTCTCGGATGGTGGCTCGCTTGGAAGCTAAAAATTGCGGTCTGCTTAGTCGCATGTGTTGTGATCAAGATAGACGCTCTAGCTTTATCTGCCTGACAAGTGATGGGCAAAAAACACTAGCCACACTACAAAAGGCTGTCGAAGAAAGCTTGGAAACTGGTTTGGATTTCTTGATTTAAGATGATTTTTTAAGAAAAGTTGCGTGCGCAATCATTTTTCTTGACATTCTCTTTTACAAGGAGTAAAATAAAGTCATCATTAAACAAAGGAGTTTTTAAAATGATTGAAATTACCTATCTAGATGCCAGCAAGAACGAAAGAACTGTGACTTTCGAGTCTTATGAAGACTTTGATCGTTCACAACAAGCTTGCCTTATCGGCGTCGCAGACTACTACCCTGTCCAAAAATTAACCTACAACGGTCATGATTTGGACTACCATGGGACTTATGGAGATGTCTTCTTCTATCTCATGAAACAAGATTTAAGCCAATATAACTAAAAAAGGAGAAATACAATGGCAAAAGCAATTACAGATGCAACATTCGAACAAGAAACAAAAGACGGTTTGGTCTTGGTAGACTTCTGGGCAACTTGGTGTGGTCCATGTCGTATGCAAGGTCCAATCTTGGATAAATTGTCTGAAGAACTTTCAGAAGATGTCTTGAAAATCGTTAAAATGGACGTTGATGAAAATCCAAACACAGCTCGTGCTTTTGGAATCATGTCTATCCCAACTCTTCTCTTCAAAAAAGACGGCCAAGTTGTGAAACAAGTTGCTGGTGTACACACAGCAGAACAGATCAAGGCCATCGTTGCTGAATTGAGCTAATCACACTAGAGACCAAATACTTTCTTTGGTCTCTTTTTTCTTGCCCTTTGCCTTTTTTCAAAAAATATGCTAGACTGTAGGTAGAATATTACGATGTTTGGGACATGCCATCGCTAAAAAAAACCTCTACTTGGTATTTTTTAGCTCCCTCAAGGGAGCTTTTTGCGTGCTCTGAACATTTCCCATTTTGGAAGGAGTACTATGAAACGTCAATCTGCCTTGGTCGTCTTTAGTGGCGGTCAAGATTCTACAACCTGCCTCTTTTGGGCTAAAGAACACTATGAAACGGTCGAAGCCGTTACCTTTGCCTACGGTCAGCGTCATCATCTCGAAATTCAAGTTGCTAGAGAAATCGCTAAGGAACAGGGTATCCATCACCATATCCTCGATATGTCTCTACTGGGACAAATCACTGAAAATGCCCTGACTTCTGATCTGGAGATTGAGCAAAAAGAGGGAGAGGTTCCCAATACCTTCGTTGATGGTCGCAACCACCTCTTTCTGTCCTTTGCGGCAGTCCTTGCTAAGCAACGGGGCATTAAAGATATCGTGACAGGTGTCTGCGAGACAGACTTCTCAGGCTACCCCGATTGTCGAGATGTCTTTGTCAAATCTCTCAATGTTACTCTCAACCTGGCCATGGATTACAACTTCGTTATCCAAACGCCTCTCATGTGGCTAGACAAGGCTGAAACTTGGGAATTAGCCGACCAACTCGGTGCCTTTGACTATGTTCGTGAAAAGACCTTAACCTGCTACAACGGGATTATCGGAAGTGGTTGCGGAGATTGCCCAGCCTGCCACCTACGTCAACATGGTCTAGATGTTTATCTCTCACAGAAAGGAGAGGACTAATGTTTTTTGCACCCAAAGAAATCAAACAGGAAACTGGGGAGTCTCTTGTCTACAATCCTCACAGAACCTTGGTATCAAAAGAATTTACCTTTGATGCTGCCCACCACCTCTTTCACTATGAGGGAAAATGCAAATCCCTTCATGGTCACACCTATCATCTGCAGATTGCTGTCAGTGGTTTTTTAGATGAACGTGGCATGACCTACGATTTTGGAGATATCAAAGCCATCTACAAGAACTATTTAGAGCCCCACTTGGATCATCGCTATCTCAATGAAACCCTGCCCTATATGAACACGACTGCTGAAAATATGGTTTACTGGATTTTCCAAACCATGAACCAAGAGTTGCCAGACGAGCGTGGTCTCCGTTTGGAATACGTTCGCCTCTATGAGACTCCGACTGCCTTTGCGGAGTTTAGACGGGAGTGGTTAGATGACTAGGGAACGTGTCCTCAAACTACCAGTTCTGGAAATTTTCGGCCCAACCTTTCAAGGCGAAGGCCGTGCAATCGGGCAGAAAACCATGTTTGTCCGCACTGCTGGTTGCGACTACCACTGCGACTGGTGCGATTCTGCCTTTACTTGGGATGGTTCTGAAAAACCAACTCGTATGACATCTGACGAGGTCATTGCTGAGTTGGATAAATTAGGGAGCTATGACTATGTAACCCTATCTGGGGGAAATCCTGCTATCCTAGCAGCCAACATGGCCGAATTGGTCACCAAACTCAAGGAACGTGGTGTCACTCTGGCTGTTGAAACTCAAGGCTCTCGCTGGCAAAATTGGTTGAAAGACATCGACCAAGTCACCCTGAGTCCCAAACCTCCTTCATCCAAGATGGAAGTCAACTTTGAGACCTTGGACTTTATCGTTTCCCAATTGGACCCAGACAAGGTTACCTTTAAAATTCCTGTCTTTGATGATGCAGATTTGGCCTTTGCCAGAGGAATACAAGAACGCTACCAACCAGATGTTCTCTTTTTATCAGCAGGAAATCCTGAGCCCAAGGCTACGGGTAATATTGTCCAAGACCAATTGGACCGTCTCAAAGAACTCTGGGAACGTATCGCTGCCGACGATAGCTGGGGCAATGTCCGCGTCCTTCCTCAACTCCATACCCTCCTCTACCACAACCAACGTGGTGTTTAAGATTAGAAAGAAAAAATCATGTCACAACAAGAAGAAATGAAAAACCTTAGCCTACTAGGCAACAAAGAAACCAACTACATTTTCGAGTATCAACCAGAAGTCCTGGAATCCTTTGACAATCGTCATGTGGAGAATGACTATTTCATCAAATTTAACTGTCCTGAATTTACCTCACTGTGTCCAATCACTGCTCAACCAGACTTTGCGACGATTTATATTTCCTACATTCCTGACAAGCTCTGTGTCGAGTCAAAATCCCTCAAGCTCTACCTCTTTAGCTACCGAAACCACGGAGATTTCCACGAAAACTGTATCAACACCATCGGGAAAGACTTGGTCAACTTGCTAGACCCTCGCTATTTAGAAGTCTGGGGAAAATTCACTCCACGCGGTGGCATCTCAATCGACCCCTACTACAACTACGGTAAACCTGGAACTAAGTATGAAGGCTTGGCAGAACAACGCCTCTTCCAACACGACCTTTATCCAGAGAAAATTGACAACCGTTAAACTCATACGAAAAAGCCCTGTTCCTCAAAATGAGGAGCAAGGCTTTTTGAGTTTCAATTATTCTTCTGTTCCAAGGAAGTTTTTCGCAACAAGAGCTGCAAGAACTCCACCAACGATTGGCGCAAGGATGAAAATCCAAACTTGTTGAAGGGCTACGCCACCTACCAAGACAGCTGGGGCCAAGCTACGAGCTGGGTTTACTGAAAGCCCAGTAATGTTCAAGCCCACAAGAATCATCGCCATCAATGACAAACCGATTACCAGACCAGCAATCGCGCCATTTCCCTTGCTTTCTGAAGTCACGGTCATGATAACCAAAACAAACAAGAAAGTTGCGATGACTTCAAACAAGAAACCACCAAAGACAGTGACACCGTTTGCCAAGGCATTTTCACCAAGACTAGCAGTTGACATGCCTGAGTTAGACAAGAGGAAGAATACCGCAGCTGACGCAAGGAAAGCTCCAACTACTTGTCCAAGGATGTAGTTGACAAGTTCTGAAGATGACAAACGTTTGTTTACAAACATAGCAATCGAAACCGCTGGGTTCAAGTGAGCACCTGAAATAGTTCCGATTGAGTAGGCTGCAACCACGATTGCCAAACCAAAAGCAAAGGCGATTCCAAGGTGTCCAAGGCCTTCAAGACCATTTCCAAAAACAACAGCTCCTGTCCCAACGAACACAAGCATGAACGTACCGATTAACTCAGCTACAAATTTTTTCATTTTCTTTCTCCTTTTTTCAAAAACTAGATACTAGTCTATCAAAAGAGGGAAAGGGTTTCAAGAAAATTGTTTGGAAATTTTCAGGACAAAATTCTATAAAAACGGTAGTGTTTATTTGAAACATTTTTTTCAAAGGTGTATACTAATAGCGTAGTTTTGATAGGGTTTACAAAACCCATTATCGAAGCTTATTTGTAAACCTTTGCTGTTCTTTTATGAACGTTTGAATGGTATCGTGGATACCAAGGAGGAATCATATGTCTAAAGTTGCTATTGTCACAGGTGCAGGTCAAGGAATCGGTTTTGCAATCGCAAAACGATTGGTTCAAGATGGCTTTAAGGTAGGAGTCTTAGACTACAATCCTGAAACAGCTGAAAAAGCTGTTGCCGAATTATCAGCTAAAAATGCCTTTGCTGTCGTGGCCGATGTTTCGAAACAGGCCGAAGTTGCACAAGCATTTCAAAAGGTTGTTGACCATTTTGGTGATTTAAATGTTGTCGTAAATAACGCTGGTGTTGCTCCAACTACTCCTCTTGATACAATTACTGAGGAACAATTTACACGCACTTTCGGTATCAACGTTGGTGGTGTCATTTGGGGTTCACAAGCTGCACAAGCGCAATTTAAAGCACTTGGCCACGGAGGTAAAATTATCAACGCAACCTCTCAAGCTGGTGTAGTCGGTAACCCAAATCTAACTGTTTATGGTGGAACAAAATTTGCTGTTCGAGGAATTACGCAAACATTAGCACGTGATCTAGCAGACTCAGGCATCACTGTTAACGCCTACGCACCAGGTATTGTGAAAACACCAATGATGTACGACATCGCTCATGAAGTTGGTAAAAATGCAGGAAAAGATGACGAGTGGGGTATGCAGACATTTGCAAAAGATATTACTCTAAAACGTCTATCTGAACCAGAAGATGTGGCTGCTGCCGTCAGCTTCCTTGCAGGACCAGATTCAAACTACATTACAGGACAAACCATTATCGTTGATGGTGGTATGCAATTCCATTAAGATACACAAAAAGAGGTTGGAAAATGATTCAACCTCTTTTATTAGTTTTCATTATTAGTCAGGAGGATACAATAGAAACTCTTTCAATAAGTAATATTAGCTTATCCCTAGTATTGAAAAGACTGGATAGCTTCTTTCAAGTCATCTTGTAAACTATTTCTCTGGTCAAGTTGGACATAGACTTCCAACATACAGGATCTGAAGTTGGAAAATTTATAAAAATCTTCCCTTTCTTCTATCGGAAAGTCAACAGTTTTTATCCAAGAAGCTACTTTCTCTTGCTCCAACTTCCCTTGTAAAATAGGTTCATAGATCACTCTTGCTAAACGCCAATCTTCATCATCTGTAAAACGAATGGTAATTCTTTTAAATAATTGACCAAGTATGTCAAATACTTCATGGACTCTGTTTTTAGGAAAGTCTGGATGACAAACCACCTCTGTCAGTAAATCGGCTCCATGTGCAAAAGCATGAACCCAACCATACTGACTTGAAAAACCCCTTGTATCCTTTTCTTTTGAAAGATAATACAAACCTTGATTTAAAAGGACATTGCGAATTTCTCCTTTTAATCCCTGATAAAAACCCGATTGCTGGTTAGCATCTGCAGACAAGAGATTTGCATAAACAAGTGCCCTAAAAGAACGTTCAAGGGTTGACAAGCCTACCTTATCAATCTCTTTATCTAGTCCTCCATCAGCTGAGACCACCTCAGCAATGAACTGAAATTGTTCCTGTGTAAATAGCTCTTCCTGAATTCCTCTAGCAAAGCTTGTAAAAACAAGGTCATCGCGAATTTCTGGAGAAGGATCTCCCAAATGGTCAAGCAACCACTGGATTTCTTCATCATGATAACTTGGTTTTTCTTCTGCTATTTCTCTAAGTAACTCTTGATACATGGGCAATACCTCTACATTTCTAGCAACTGTTCAAAAAGCCAGCCCAAGATAACTTTCTATCTTATTCTTTTTTAGATGGACGTTTTCCTGCAGCAATTGCATCTGCCTCTGTCATCTCAACAACGTTGGCTTTATTCGTTTTTGAAGGCATTCTATCCTTACTATACCAGTAAACTTTCGCATTCCCATGGTTTGCAACATAGACAATTCTATCTTGCTGTTTGGCTTTAGTCTCAGCTTCATGAGCAATTCTTTTCTCTTCTTCTTTTTGAGAAATTAATGATTCAACCGCACCTATCCTATCGAGCAATTCTGCCTTTTTATCGTTATTTTCAATCTGATTAACTGTTTCTTTGGCAGACTTCACTTGACTCGCATCTTGACTTTCTTCCAATTGTTTGACTAAGTCTTCACCTTTTTCTTGCAACTCATTTGCAGCTTTTTCTTTGGCAATTCTCTCTTCTTCTGCTTTTTCTTTAGCTTTTTTCTCGTCTTCGATTCGTTTCGCCTCCTCTATGCTAGATGAAGTATCCGTCGTTGAAGCTGTCGAAGCAGTAGATGTCACAGTCTGCTTAGTTTCTGACTGAGAAGATGAAGTTTTCTTTGTAACAGTTGGGGTTTGGAGAGCAACTGCAACAAAACTAACAATGAAAAGCCCTATCATTAAATTTCTTTTTCGAATATCTGGTGATTTCTTTACAAAATACCAAATACCAACTCCGCTCAAAACAAGATAGAGAGTAGGCAAAGCAATCAATAAAATGATTCCCAACAAAACTAGACCAATTTTGATAAAATGCATTCTTTTGGGATCTTGCTCTAGCCATTCTTTGATTCTATTCATATTATTCTCCTAAAACTCTGTCCAATCTTTACTCTCCCAACTGGGCACTGTAGGCGATAATCTGGTCAACTGTGTCTGACAAGAATTGGATGGTATCACGGAGTGGTTTATCTGTTGAAATATCCGCACCGATAATCATAGCTGACTCAAGTGGTGTCTTGCTACCACCTGATTTGAGAAGATTGAGCCAATCTTCAGCTCCAGTTTCTGAATGTTTCAGATGAAGGTAACCCGCAGTCGAGATGACTAGCCCTGCTGAGTAAGTGTAACTATACAAGCCCATGTAGTAGTGAGCTTGGCGCATCCAAGTCAAAGCCGCATCGTCGTCAATCTCAATGGCATCTCCCCAGAAATCCGTCAAGACTTCCTTCATAATACTGTTGAGTTTACTTGCTCCAAAGGTCTCTCCTTCTTCAATCAATGTATACACCTTACGCTGGAAGGCTGCTTCCAAGAGGTGAGTAATGAAATTATGGAAGTAGGTATCTGTCAAGCGGTGGGCAAGTGCAAAGCGTTTTTGACGCGGGTCGTCAGACTGGTGTTCCAAGTAATCACTTAGGAGCAATTCATTGAAAGTTGACGGTGCTTCGACATAGTAAGTAGACATGTGGGCATTAAAGTAACTCTGATGATTATCAGAAAAGATGAATTGACCAGAATGACCGATTTCATGAATCAAGGTATAGACATCGCTCAAACGACTTGTCCAGCTCATGAGGACATAAGGATGCACGCGATATGGGTCCGCCGCATAACCACCAGAATCCTTGCCACTATTGGCAGCAAAGTCCACCCAGCGCTCTTCTTGATAGCGAGCAACTTCCTGACAATATTCTTGCCCCAAAGGTTCTACTGACTTCATGACCAAATCATAGGCGTCGTCAATAGTCACTTCAGGATTGAGGGCGCTATCCAAGTCCAATTTCCAGTCTGCAAAGGTCATCTTTTCAAGACCATTGACCTTGGCAACATGCTTAAGGTATCTCTGAGCAACTGGCGCAAAGTCCTTCATGATGAGGTCAATCTGACGATCAAACATGGCACGGTCCACTTCTTGTTCAGCTAGAAGATAATCAAAGACAGAGTCGTAACCCTTCATATCTGCCAATAGTTTTTCAGACTTGACTTGGGCTAGATAGGAAGCCGCAGCCGTATTTTGGTGCTTACGAAGTCCCTCTGAGAAGGAACGGAAAGATTTCTCACGAACCTCAGCGTCCTCATGGTTCTGATAGAAGTTCTCATAGGTCACAAAGCTGTTTTTGTAGGTTTTTCCATTGGCTTCAAAGTCAGCCATTTCAAAATCCCCAGCTCGCATCTTAGTGTAAATATCCTGTGGGCTGTAGAAAACTTCACCTAGATTGGTCAAGACCTTCTCCACATCAGCTCCTAGGTAGTGGGCTTTTTTGATTTTGGCCTGACGAATAGCTGCTGTCAAGTGAGGCAATTTACCCAAACGGTCCAAGACTTCCTCATCAGCTGCCACCAAGGCATCGTCAAAGAAGGTCAAGGCTACACTGGCATCTGTTTCAAATTCCATCCCAGCTTGAGCAATATTAGCAAATTCGTCATTGCTATAGTCTGTCGTCTGCGGCATAAAGCCATAGTTTCCAATATGGCTCATCTGAATGTAGATTTGTTCCAATTCCGCAAAGGCTTTTTCAAAATCCTCAAAAGTATGAAGATTGCCCTTGTAATCACGACTAAATTGGTTGATGTCTTCACGAGCCTTCTCGATTGCACGCAAGAAATCCTCACGGTCTTGGTATAGGGCTGTTAAATCCCAAAGTTCCTTCTCTGGAAATTCTGAACGGTGTTTTTGTTCCATTTTCTTCCTCTTATTTCTCTAATTCTAATAAAACACTAAGGGCTGATAAAGCATAAAGCGGCGCTGTTTCTGCTCGCAAGATACGAGGACCAAGTCCTGCCAAGACGGCTCCCTTAGCTTCAAAACTCTCAATTTCTGCAGGTGAGAGCCCGCCTTCTGGTCCAAAGATAAAGAGCAGTTTTGCTCCTTTTTCAAGACCAGAGACCGCTTGTAAGAGCGCAGCGGCTTCACCTTCTTTGGCCGACTCTTCATAAGCCACTACGATAGAGTCAAACTGGTCCAGCTGAGCTAGAAAGTCTGATTTTTTCTCGAAAAGCTGAATAGTTGGGACCAGATTACGCTTGCTTTGCTCGGCCGCTCCAAGGGCAATTTTTTCTAGTTTTTCAACCTTTTTACCCAATTTCTTGCCGTCCCACTTGGCGACCGACCAATCAGCAGGGAAGGCCCAGATTTGGCTGGCACCTAGTTCCGTCACTTTTTGAGTGATAAACTCCAGCTTATCCCCCTTGGGAAAGCCAGATGCAATGGTCACTTGGACTGGCAGTTCTACATTGTCATCTAGTTCTTCTACCAATTCCAACTGACGAGCTTCCACATCCAGCACACGCGCCAAGCGCTTAATGCCATCATCAAAGACCAAAGTCACCTCATCATCTTCTTTCAAGCGCATAACCTGAAACATATGCTTGCTGGTTTCCTTGTCCTCGATGGTGACAGGAGAGATAGCGCTGCCTTTGACAAAATACTGTTGCATGCTAGCCTCCAATCACACCGGAAATATCCTTGGTTTTCTTAAAGACACAGGCATTCCATCCCCCTTGGATCATGTGGGTTTCAAGGAAAAATCCAGCTGACTCAGCTGATTGGCGCACCATATCCCACTTGTCCTTAATAATTCCACTCATGATGAGGTAGCCTTCATCCTTGACCAAGCAGTAAGCATCATCCGTCAGATGAACGAGGATATCCGCCAAGATATTAGCTACAATCACATCTGCCTCGATCTCAACTCCCTTAAGCAAGTCTCCTGCTGCTACATGGATGTTTTCCATACCAGGGTTTAGCTCAATATTTTCCTGAGCCACACGAACCGCCACATCATCTAGGTCATAGGCGAAAATTTCCTTAGCACCAAGTAGCGAGCTAGCAATGGAGAGGACACCAGATCCAGTCCCCACATCTAGCACCGTTTCGCCACCACGAAGAACCTGTTCCAAGGCAAAAAGGCTCATCTTAGTGGTTGGATGTGTTCCAGTCCCAAAAGCCATGCCTGGATCTAGCTTGATAATCTTTTCTCCCGCAGTCGCCTCATAGTCTGTCCACGACGGCACGATGGTCAAATCATGAGTGATGCGAGCGGGTTCATAGTATTTCTTCCAGTTGTCTGCCCAGTCTTCCTCAGCTAAGGCAGTCGTCCCCATCTTGACCTCACCCAAATCCATAAAATCTGTTAATTCTGCTAGGCGAGCCTGTAAGTCCGCCTCAACTACAGCCACATCAACTGTATCAGGGTAGTAGGCTGTCACTACGATTTCTTCTTGCTGCTCGACCTCTGGGAAAATTTCACCAAAACGATCCACATTCCCCACATAGTCCATGCTATCTTCAATCGCAACGCCTTGCGCTCCCAGCTCAATCAAGAGATTAGAGACCATCTCCTCTCCCTCACGCTTCACTGTAACTTTTAACTCTTGCCATGTTTCCATATTTAAGATACCAAGCCCGTAAAACACAAAACCAAAATAGGAAATTCTCTGAAGACGCTTGTGTCTAAGAGAAGTTTATCTTTTTGGCACAGTGTTTAGGGCGAGTTCAGTTTAGAAATTTAACCGAACCATCCTTTCTAATCACTTACTTTTAAATAATCTTTTAATCTCTCTTGCAACTGAGGTACAACTTGACTGGAACTAAGAAATTCCTCAACATTCATCAACTGATAGTCCTGACCTTCATCTCCAAATACGATAATGTCAAACTGAGCCTGTGTCAACTGACCGACTAGAAATACAGATTGTTTATCCGCAAAAAGCATACTTGGATAAACCTTACTCCAAAGCAGACAATCCTCAGTCAGATGAATTCCCAGTTCTTCATAAACTTCACGCGCCACGCACTCAAAAGGACTTTCATCACCTTCACGTCCACCGCCTGGAAGTTCCCACATATTGGGCCAGGGAATGCTTGCCTTATCATCGCGTAAGATAGTCAAAAGCTTATCCCCACAAAACAAAGCAATCTTACAGCCTGTGAAATCAGAAACCTCTATTTCCATGTCAAACTCCTAGTATCTCGGATAAGGGTAAAATTCTCCCTCTTCCAAGCCAACCTTTCCTTCTTCAAAGACTTCTTGGTTCCATTCCATGACAAATTCTTCTGCTTCTGGGTCTTCCAAAAAGTCCATAAGGGCATCTAGTCCAACCTCAGCAGTATCTTTAAGGAATAGCGCAAAATAAGCTAAAAATTCGCGAGAAAATCCCTTTTTAGGCAGGTAAGGAATGACAGTCAAATAGTCTTCTGCATTGACGGTTGACTTAGCAGGATTGTAAAAAAGCACTGCTTCTTCAAAGAGAATGTCATCTGACGAAACCTCTCCGTCCTCATCTACCATCTCCACACCTGCAGCGTTTTGCGCTTCCAATAGAAAACTCACTTCAACCGCGTGGTTGCGCTTGTCCCAACTAATCTCAAAGTCAAAGGGAAAATTCTTCTCCAACTCTTCCTCTAAAACATCTAAAAATCCATATGTTGCCATTTTGTCCTCTTTCTATGCGACTCTTTAATCGCCCCGAATACTCGGAAATATGCTAAAATAGATACTACCATCTTACCACATATACATCAGAAAATCCACGTTAGAAAGGACTGCTATGCCAGACAATCTCGCGCTTCGCATGCGCCCTAAAACCATCGACCAAGTCATCGGTCAGGAACATCTGGTCGGACAAGGAAAAATCATCCGCCGCATGGTGGAAGCCAACCGCCTGTCCTCCATGATTCTCTATGGCCCTCCGGGAATCGGCAAAACCAGTATTGCCTCTGCCATCGCAGGGACGACCAAGTATGCCTTTCGAACTTTCAATGCGACGGTTGATAGTAAAAAACGACTGCAAGAAATTGCGGAAGAGGCTAAATTCTCTGGTGGTCTCGTCCTATTACTAGACGAGATTCACAGACTAGATAAAACCAAGCAAGACTTCCTCTTGCCTCTCTTGGAAAGTGGTCTGGTCATCATGATTGGGGCTACGACTGAAAATCCTTTCTTTTCTGTCACTCCTGCCATTCGTAGCCGTGTTCAAATTTTTGAGTTGGAACCTCTGTCTAACCAAGACGTCAAAGAGGCTCTTCAGATAGCTCTAAGTAACCCTGAACGTGGTTTTGATTTTCCAGTAGAACTAGATGAGGATGCGCTGGATTTCATCGCAACCTCTACAAACGGAGACCTTCGCTCTGCCTTCAACTCACTGGATTTGGCTGTTCTCTCTACCCCTGAGAATGACGAGGGCATCCGCCATATCACTCTCGACATTATGGAAAATAGCCTGCAGCGGAGCTACATTACCATGGATAAGGATGGAGACGGTCACTATGATGTTCTATCTGCCCTGCAAAAGTCTATCCGTGGCTCAGATGTTGATGCCAGTCTTCACTATGCTGCCCGCTTGATTGAGGCTGGGGATCTGCCAAGTCTCGCTCGTCGCTTGACCGTTATCGCCTATGAAGATATCGGTTTGGCCAATCCTGAAGCCCAGATTCACACTGTGACTGCTCTGGATGCTGCCCAGAAGATTGGGTTCCCAGAAGCCCGCATTCTCATTGCCAATGTCGTGATTGATTTGGCCCTTTCTCCAAAATCCAACTCAGCCTATGTAGCTATGGATAAGGCACTTGCTGACCTCAAAACATCAGGGCACTTGCCTATTCCGCGACACCTGCGTGATGGACACTACAGCGGAAGCAAGGAACTAGGGAATGCCCAAGACTATCTCTATCCACACAGCTATCCTGGAAATTGGGTCAAGCAAGACTATCTGCCAGAAAAAATCCGCAATCATCACTATTTCCAAGCAGAAGATACTGGTAAATATGAACGGGCTTTGGCTCAAAGAAAGGAAGCTATCGACCGTTTGCGAAAAATCTGAAATCCTTTTCAAAAAATTGCACTTTCCTCTTGATTTTTTTTGAAAAAGTGGTATCATATAAACATAGAAACGCTGTGGTGTACGACTTCACACTTAAGTGTTGACCGACTATTTTTTGTATTATTAGGGAAACAAAAGTCTTCTAACAGCATGTAGGCCGTCTCACACGGAAACAGCTTCAGTTAGAGCGAGTTGCCCACCTGCTTAATTGCGCGGGTTCAATACAAACCGTGAAGTTTCGGCACCAATACAGCTTTTTTCTTTGCCTCCTTAGCTCAGCTGGCAGAGCAGCGGACTCTTAATCCGTGGGTCACAGGTTCGATCCCTGTAGGGGGCATCTAAATACAACAGGAAAAAGCCTTGTAAATCAAGGCTTTTTTTGCTTGTCTATAACTGATTTACCCCATCATTTGTCCCACATTTTAAATCTATCTTTTCTTTTTGAATCAAATTACATCTTTACAAATAGTGTAAAGCCAGTTACTTTTGCTTTGATTCCATACAATATTTTCATGTAGAGAAGACAAATTTTATCTTCTCTTTTTATTTTCAAAATAATAAAAACTGATTTTCTTTTCATAAATCAGACTGAAACTTCCAAATTTTCCATTTTGTTTATTGATATTTCCTCTAAAAAGGTGTATAATATTTTTATTATCAAACTATACTATACTATATAGGGGGTATTGAAATGAAATTTTCTAATCGTTTATCGCTATTCCTTGCAGGAGTTGTTTTTGTCCTTTTAGGACTTTTCCTATTTACAAACCCAGTAGCTAATCTTGTTGCTTACAGCTGGTGGATTGCATTTGGTTTACTGGTTTCTTCTATAGCAGCTATTTTAGGCTATTTCTCTGTACCAAAAGAGCTTCGCTCACCAGCTCATCTTTTCCAAGGGATTGTTAATCTTCTCTTAGCTCTTTACCTCGTTGCCTATGGCTTTGTGACGCTGCCAGTTGTCATTCCAACTATTTTAGGAATTTGGTTAATTGTAGAAGCCATTATAGCTTTCTTTAAAGGCAATCGTCTGGGATTGATTTTCCCTATTATTGGCAACCATATCATGTGGATAGCGTTGCTTGCATTTTTACTAGGTCTAGTGATTTTGTTCAATCCAGTAGCTACAAGTGTCTTTGTCGTTTATGTCGTTGCCTTTGCATTTTTAATTGTTGGTTTCACCTATATCCTTGATGCCTTTCGTAAATAATCTAGCTGCCATTTTGGGCATATTAAAATAGCTGGGAAGTTACATTCTCAGCTTTTTCTGTTGCCTCCTTAGCTCAGTTGGTAGAGCAGTAGACTCTTAAGCTATGGGGCGCAGGTTCGAGCCCTGCAGGGGGCACATCTAAATCAACAGAAATAAGCCTTGAAACCAAGGCTTTTTTTAACGTCTAATAGCTTTTTGTAGAAAAGTATTTAAAAATAAAAGAGAAGAGAATCTCTCACTCTCTTCTCAGTATATCTTATTAAATTTAGTTTTTCTTAATCTACCTGATTTTCCTTTGCAACGACAAATTCTTTAACCAATCGATAGATAACAGCAAATATCGGTGTAAAGAATATCATCCCAAGTAAGCCAAAGAGATTGCCTCCAATACTAGCAGCCGCAAGCGTGAAAATAGCTGGCAAACCAATAGACTGACCTACAACTCTAGGATAAATAAGGTTTCCTTCAATCAGCTGTATAACTTGATATAGAAGAAGAGAAAGTAAGGCTTGAGTAGGACTCACTGTGAAGATAAAAATCGCTCCCACAACACAAGCAATCATAGGCCCTACATAAGGAATGAACGATAGCACTCCTGCAAAGATACCTGTCATTACTCCATAGGGTATCCCAAACACGCTGTAACCAACCGCTATCATAACTCCTATGATAACTGCTTCAATCAGCTGACTCATCAAAAATTGGTCATAAGTCTCTAGTGCTACTTGTCCAATGTAAGTCAACTTTATCACCACCTTCTCTGGAAGAAAAACTTTTAGAAGTCGACTCGTCATCGCTGCCAAATGTTCCTTACTGGATAAAAATGAAAAGGTGAAGACTATAATCAAAAAGGCATTCATCAAACTTGAAAAAATATTGCCGATATTACTAGTCAGACCTGATAAAAAACCTATCAAAGCTTGGCTAATAGAACTAGATTGTCCCTGTATGCCTGATACGATAGTTGACAACATGTCTTTGGTTACAAATTCCGAGCTGCCTAGCAATTTCCCAAGTTGAGTAAGGACTGTTGAAAGGACTGTTCCCAGCTGACTAATAGTCTGAGCTAGGGTTGGCAGCACCAAAACCAAAAGAGCAATCACGATTAAGATAAGAGCTAGGAAAACAAGTACCATGGCAATCGGACGACGCAACTCTGCCTTTACCTTCAATTTAACTAAGTACTGTTCAATTTTTTTCATAGGAACATTAAGCACAAAAGCAATAACAGCACCATAAATCAAGGTTGATATTACATCAAAGAGAGAGATTGCTCCTGATATAAAGCTCGATGCATTCAGAATTACAAGAGCAACCAGCCCTATAAAAAGTATTAACGGGGTGTATTTTTTTACTAAGTTCATAAATTCTCCTTAATAAACATGTTTAGATACGACTATACTATTTGGTTTTTCAAACTCTCGATTAAGGTAGGCTTGGTAAGTTCCTGGAGCGATAAATCCTTTGGGTGAGAGGATATCGGTGCCAGCCTGACCGACTATGGTATCAGCCAAGAGCACACAGTTTGTAGATAAGACAAAGTAGGATTTAAACTTAGATTTGATAAATTTATAAAGTTCCCCATCTGTCTCATGTCTGATTTTATAAGCGTAGGTGTAGTCTTCCTTACCATCACCTGTCATGATTTTATCTGCACTTGGCTCCCATGGAATCGTCAGTTGTTTCAATTCAGCCAACTTTTTCTGAACTGCTTTTTCCATTTCAGGCGTCAAATCTATCCCATAACCAAAAAGCGTTTTTTGACTCTCACGTTTACATAGGTCAATGTACTTGTCACGATCACAGAAATATAAGACACCATCTCCTACCATGCCAAATAAGGTCTCAGAAGACGGATCATAGTTGCCATAAGAAATAACACGGCCTTGATAGCAGATATCCACATGACCAATTGCCGAAAACAGAGAGGTCTCAGCTGTATGAACAAAAATTTCAAGCTCCGCTGTCTTACCAGACTTCACCATTCCAAGATGGATATCCTCTCTCTCATCAGCATTTTCCTGCATGAATTTGTTGATTTTTGCTAAAGTTCTTGCAGGGATGAGAGCGGCTAGGACAATAGGTAAGCTAATTCTAATGCGACGTTTGAGATGGTTTTTCCCAATTTCCTCCTCAAACAAGAAACCATCACGGATATTGGACACACCATAAAGAAAAAAATAAGCCCCTAATACAAAGAGTTGAAAGACAGAATTTCCTGTAGAGGACAAAAGACTAGTCCCACCAAGAAAAACTAGTACGAGTCCATCTAGTAAGAGACGAAAACGAGGTCGAATTTTGTTTTTGCGGTAGAGAACATAGGTGACAAGGTTAATACTAGCATGAAAAATCTGATAAACTCCAATCACAAGAGCCAAAATATAAATCGGCACATCCGTCGCAAGATTGGAGCCAAGCAAATATCCCAGCACTAACAATTTAACCAGTGCAACTCCCAAGGTGTCCGTTGACTGACTTTTTTTGAAAATACGTAATACTAAATCTAAGACCGTTGCTATCCAAGCTAAAAACAGAACCAGTCGAATAACCTTTACTGGCAACCAAGTCCCCGTGACCATCAAGATGAGACCTAGCAGAACAAACAAGAACCCCTGAGCAAGTAATTTCTTACCTGTCAGACCTAAAGATAGAATTTTCGCCATATAAAAACCTTTCAACAATAAAAATTAAACACTCCGATTAAACTGACTAGTAAATAGCCAACACTACAAACAGCCTGTGCCAGCAACATATGGTGACTAGAAATGACTGTAGTAATGTCACCATCTTGTCTTATGCACTTCTAAAATTTGTTATATTGATTAGAAGCCAGAGCTTATAAAAACTAGCTAAACTCGAGAGATAGACACAATTGCGACGAAAAAATGTATAACCAATTCAACTTGTTAAGGTAAGAAAGCATTATTTCCAATCTATTAATTATTCATCTATTACCTATTATGACACAATATTCCCTATAGTTCAACTTTTTACTTGTTTTTATATTACACGGACTAAAAAGTTTTCAACAGTTGATTGCATTTGTTTTAATAAGTTTTAACCTTTCTTGGTTAGATAAAAAAAGAACCATACAGTTTAGAATCTGTATGGTTTTTGCCCCACTTTTGTCCCATTTTTAAATCATGACATTGAAAATACCTAAAATCACTTATATTTCAATATTTTTAATTGCTCTCAATATGAAAGTCCTTTCCAAATCCCTGTAGGGGGCATCTAAATACAACAGGAAAAAGCCTTGATTTACAAGGCTTTTTTGTGTAGTCTTAGCACTAAAAAACGATAGAAAAAACACCCCTTCTGAACTGCACCCCAAAAGTTAGACAGAAAAAACCTAACTTTTGTGGCGCAGTTCATTCGCGTCACATGAAGTTATTTAAGCATCTCCCTTTTTTTTATTACCATTTTCTGTTATAATAAATTGTACTTCTAAAATAGAAAGGTCTTAAGATGACAACTCTTATTAAACATAAACGTGTAGAATTTTCAGAACTTTTTATGACCTAGTTTTTGTTTTTGCAATTTCAAAAGTAACTACTTTAATTGACCATCTTCATAACGGTATTTTGACTTGGAATTCTTTCCTTGATTTTTTCATTGCTACTTTGTTTCTCATCGATTCCTGGATGATTCAAACCGATTATACCAATCGCTATGGAAAGAACTCTTTATTTAACATAGTAATCATGTTTATCAAAATGGGAATTTTACTCTTTATAGCCAATATGATTGGACCTGATTGGCAACAATATTTTCATTATCTCTGTTGGGCTATTGGTACATTAACCCTTACCTTATTTTTTCAATATTTGGTTGAATTTTTTAGAAAATCAACCGATGATGCTAATCGGGAAAGTATCAAAGGTTTTCTATGGATAACAGGTCTAGGAAGTTTAGGAGTCTATCTAGCAGCTCTTCTTCCTATTTACCTTAGAGTCTATATCTTATTTGCTAGTATTCTGCTAACATTTATTATGCCAAGTATCTTGCTTAATAAAGATAAGCATTACCAGGTAAATCTCCCCCATTTAATCGAGCGTATCTCCCTTCTTGTCATTATTATGTTTGGAGAGATGATTACGGAGCTAGCTAACTTCTTTACAATCGAGAATTTCTCGATTTATTCGGTTCTTTATTTCATTATTATGATTTCTCTGTTCTTGTTTTATTTTGGTCAATTCGACCATGCTATTGATGAAAAATCTAATCAAAAGAGACTATTTCTAATTTACAGTCACTATCCTATTTTCATTGGACTTCTTATGATGACCGTTTCGATGAGTTTTCTTCAGAATCCTGAAGCTAATCGTCTCTTTGCAACCAGCTTCTCTTATATCGGATTTGGCCTCTTCCAAGCTGCTGTCCTAGCAAATGGGCCCTATAACAAACACTATCTTCGCTATTCGAAAAGTTACTACTGTGTCCAAGCTACACTCTATCTGGCTGCCTTGATTCTCTCTTTAATCTTTGCTTCTAATCCTATAATAGTAGTAAGTATTACAACCATTTTAGCTCTAGCTATAGCTATTCATTCTATTTATTTTTATATGACACAGACTAAAAAACATTCCACACCTTACTGGGAGTTGTTTTAATGAGTTTATAAGATTAAAAAGCTTTGGGAACCAAGGCTTTTTTTTCATTAATTTGTTTTTCCATTTTATCCTCCAATTTGATCTCGCACTGACATTTATTTATAACAAAACTATATATCTAGAATAGCATAATCATTAGGTATTATAGGTTTTCAAACCAAATACGAGTCATTCGTTTTTGCCCCACTTTTGCCCCATTTTTAAATCCTGACATTGAAAACACCTAAAAGTATTTCCCTAAAATCAGCTATATTTCAACATTTTTGTTTATTTTCAATATGAAAAGTTCTTACAAATCCATGTAGGGGGCATCTACATACAACAGGAAAAGCCTTGGAATCAAGGTTTTTTTCGTATCTTCTACAAAAAAAGCAAGAGTTTTAGAGGACTATGACTCTAGATGTACATTTTACTTAAATGACTGAAGGTCTTTTCTTAATAAAAACACCCCAAAAATTAGATTTTTTCTGTCTAACTTTTGAGGTACAGTTCAAAACGCGAAATAGCATTTTTTATTTTAGGTTACTAATCTAATCGAATAAACATCATGGCATTTAACAAAGATATGAGTGAGACCGTGTTTATATTATTTGAATAGATCAGTCTCTTATTTTCAATCGGAGGAATAATAAAATTAGAAATGATGATATCATAAGGCGATTCTTCTAAAGATTCCTTTGATAATTCTAATTCAGTCCAAACTTCAAGTTCAAAATTGTTGCTGCAATAATAAGAAAGTGTCTCTGCAACGGATTTTGCATGATACTGATCAAAATTACTCATAACCAGAACCTTCAGCTTTGGCTGATTTTGTAGTAGATTAAGCACCAAATGTTTGGTATGAGTGATGAAGGTATAAGATAGATGATTTACCATCATTGAACTAGAACAAACTTCAAGAGTCTCTAAATAATGAGAAAGCTCTTTTTTTACATCTGAAACAAATTTAGGAAAAATATTTTGAAAATTCCTGATTGTATTGCCTTTTTGATCAAATAAAATAAACTCAGTAGACAACTCTTGACGATACAGATGTGCGGTATTATGCAGATGCCAAATCAGATTATCCTTATTCTCAATCTCAATCTGATACTTGACTGAAATCTGATCAATAAAATCACTCAATAGATGGTAAGATTTTTCAACATAGCTATCCTTTTTTACGCATTTCATAAAGAGACTTTCATCTATGAAAAACATTTTTTGAAAGTAAGACACAAATAATTGGCAAACAACTTCTTCATCTAAAGAGAGATTGTATTCTGACTCAAAACTCTGAGCAACACCTTCTATTCCTTCTGCCTGCATCAAAGCATCCAAACTTTGGTCGTTAAAAGAATCTTTCTCTATTTCCATAAAATGACCAAACTTTATTCGATATAGATTAGTAACCAGGAGCAACTTTAGCATTCTATGAGTTGACAAATTCATTGGAAAGCTTGTTTCCTTATAAACCAATTCTAACAATTGAGATAGGGGCTCTGATGAAAAATTTTCAAATGGCCATTCTAGGAAATAATATTTTTCTGAAAAATATTGTGCAAAAAAGTAACGAATGTCTCTCTCATTTCCAATGATTTGAACAGGGGTCAGAATAATTTCAAATTGAAATTGCTTTTTAATCACTTTATTGACTTGGCTAATGATACGATAGAGCGAAGATGAACTGATATAAAATTCTTTACAAATACTCTCAGCTTGACAACCTTCATTAAAGAAGATAAATTCTAAAATCGAAAAATGAGTTGAATGCTTAAAGAAATGATGGTAAACCATTTCAATATCACTATCATCGGTATTAATAATGCGTATACCATTAGTAGAAGAATGAAAAATCAAGTCAGGAAAAGCAGATTTAACATGGGATAGATCATCTTTGACTGCACGTTCTGTACAATTTAGTAACTCTGCTAGTTCAGAACGATGAAACCATTGTTTATGTTCAAATAATAATTCTAATAATTCTAATTGCCTATGACTTTTTTTAGATAATAAATCTCTCATGAATGTCTTTCTCTCTTTATAAATTATCGGATTTCACCTCTTGCATTATACCACAAAGAATAGGTATGGCATGCTATAACGACTTTTACTAAGATCCTTTATTTCGTATAGTAATACTACGGGGGCAATATATAAACAATTTTCTTATTTTACCGTCTATTGAGGGCGTGAATACAGAATCAAATTCAAGTCGAAAGATTATATTTTTAAATTTAAAAATTATATAATAGCAACAATCAAAGAATTTGATTTTTTTATATTAAAATTATATAATAATCAAAATAATTGATTATTTTATATTAAAATTATACAATAGCAATAATCAAAGGAATTGATTTATTTTTTGATATTAAAATAAAAAAGGAGGGTAAGCAATGTTGTGATCTATCATTGCTGGAGGTCTTATTGGACTTGTAGCAGGTAGAATCACTAAAAAAGGTAGTTCTATGGGAATCGTCGCAAATGTATTCGCTGGTTTAGTCGGGTCATCTGTAGGACAATCCCTTTTAGGTAGTTGGGGCCCATCCATCGCTGGAATGGCCTTGATCCCATCTATTGCAGGAGCAGCAATTGTTGTTACTGTAGTATCATTCTTTACAGGTAAAAAATAATTACTTGTAGAATAAACTATTTTTAAATAGATTAGACGGGTAAAAATAGTTTAATGTTAAATCGAAAGGATTGTATATGTCAAAAACAAAGAAAATACTTTTAATTATTTTCTGTATTTTAATCTTGACAATTTTCCTTCCTGTTTTGATAGATTATCATCAAGTTAGTGATCTAGGCATTCAGCTATTTAGCTGGAGACAGAATCATTTCGTTGAATTTTATCTCTCTAGATATATATTCTGGGGGATAGTGGCTCTATCAACTTTAGTTTTGTTATCGATGTTAGTTGTGTTATTTTATCCTAAACGTTATTTGGAAATTCAACTTGAAACTAAAAACGATACATTGAAATTAAAGAATTCTGCAATCGAAGGTTTTGTTAGAAGTTTGGTGAGTGATCATGGATTGATCAAGAACCCAACTGTTCATGTAAATTTACGAAAAAATAAATGTTTCGTTCATGTAGAAGGTAAAATTCTTCCTTCGGACAACATCGCTGACAGATGCCAACTAATTCAAAATGAAATAACTAATGGATTGAAGCAGTTTTTTGGTATTGAGCGTCAGGTTAAACTAGAAGTTCTAGTAAAAGACTACCAGCCTAAACCAAAACCTCAAAACAAAAAGACTGTTAGTCGTGTGAAGTAAGGAAGTAAAAAATGGAATGGCTTAAACAATATCGATATCCAATAATCGCAGGTCTCATAGGCGTATTTCTCGCTTGTTTGATTATCTCCTTTGGCTTCTTCAAAACAATATTTGTATTGATTTTAGGAGCACTGGGAGTTGCAGCTGGATTATATATCGAAAAAAACTATATAGATAAATAAAAATTACTAATTTAATTAAAGGAGTTTCATATGTCAAACGAAAAAAACATTAACACTAACGTAGAAAAGAAAGATGCTACTGCTGTAGCTCACGAAATCAAAGGGGAACTTACTTACGAAGATAAAGTTATCCAAAAAATCATTGGTCTGTCACTAGAAAACGTTTCAGGTCTTTTGGGAATCGACGGTGGTTTCTTCTCAAATCTTAAAGAAAAAATCGTTAACAGCGATGACGTAACAAGTGGTGTTAACGTAGAAGTTGGTAAAACACAAGTTGCAGTTGACTTAAACATTATTGCTGAGTATCAAAAAAATGTTCCAGCTTTATATTCAGAAATCAGAGAAATCGTATCTTCAGAAGTTGCTAAAATGACTGACTTGGAAGTTGTTGAAATCAACGTAAACGTTGTCGACATCAAAACTAAAGAACAACATGAAGCAGACTCAGTAAGCCTTCAAGATCGCGTATCTGACGTTGCTGAATCAACAGGAGAATTCGCTTCAGAACAATTCGAAAAAGCTAAATCTGGTCTTGGATCTGGTTTCTCAACTGTTCAAGAAAAAGTTAGCGAAGGTGTAGAAGCTGTTAAAGGTGCAGCAACTGGTGTAGTATCTCACGAAAAAACTCGTGTAAACTAAGATAAAATAAATATAACAGGAGAAATTATCATGTCAGTAGAAGAAAAGTTAAATCAAGCTAAAGGTTCTATTAAAGAAGGTGTTGGGAAAGCCATCGGTGATGAAAAATTGGAAAAAGAAGGAGCAGCTGAAAAAGTTGTTTCTAAAGTAAAAGAAGTTGCTGAAGATGCCAAAGACGCTGTAGAAGGTGCTGTAGAAGGTATCAAAAACATGTTGAGTGGCGACAATAAATAAGGATAAAAGTTACTTTATCTTTTTAGTAACATTAGTCAAAAGAGTCTGAGTCAATATGATTCTCAGAAAACAAAAAGCTAGAGATTTCCAATTGCGGAACTCTAGCTTTTTAATTTCACCTCTTTCTCTTATTATATTTCAGCAGGTTATTGACCATGAGTACGAATCCCATGTCAATTCTCACTTTACGCTTACCTCTCAGATGACATCTCTTATAACCAAGCAAACCTTTATCTGCCCAAAGACAGATTTCATATCAATCTTACGTTTAGCGAAAATTTGTCTACCCTTGGAAGATAAAAGTGTCTGATATTCTTTAGTTTTTAAACACTGGTAACGTTCATTCATATACAGTCCCTTTTGAGGAGCTGATTCAGGTTCATCATCGCAGTCAACATTGATTTCAAGGCTGTTTGCTTCTATCTCCCCTTTTTCATGATGTATTTTCGTACAGGTGCTTCAACTATTTGAACGATTTCAAATCCTTCTTTTTGGTAAAGATTTTGAGCTCTTTGATTTGCCTCGAAGACATTTAGAGAAATACTATCTATGTCTCCATTTTCAAAGGCCAAACTAACAAATTTCTTTAAAACTTGGCTACCTAAGCCTTGCCCCTGTTTCTGGGGATTGATAAAAAATCTTCCAATATGAAGATTACTGTCTTCTAGCCTGATTTTCTGTATAAGCCCGACAAACTCTCGTCCTTCAAAGATTGAAAAGATTCCTTCCAAATCTTGCAAGACTTGAATGGTCAAGGGAAAAGGAATCATTGGTCCCATCCATTGTTCTTGAAAGGATTTGCCGAGGGAGTTGGACCATTGGCATACGAATTGAGCGTTTTCTATACTCACCTCTTCTTCAAAACGAATTGTCATCTTGACCTCACTATCTTATCTATATTTCTCCATTATACTACTTCTCCTATTTTTTACGAATAGATAAGTATGATTGATATTTATTTTTTTCTTGTCGGAAGCATTCTAGCTTCCTTTCTCGGTTTGGTCATTGACCGTTTTCCTGAGCAATCGATTATCCTACCAACTAGTCACTGCGATTCCTGTCAGACTCCCTTGCGTCCCTTAGATTTGATTCCGATTCTCTCGCAGGTGCTCAATCGCTTTCGCTGTCGCTACTGCAAGGCTCCTTATCCTGTCTGGTATGCCCTCTTTGAACTAGGCTTAGGACTCCTCTTTCTGGCTTGGTCTTGGGAATTGCTTTCCTTGGGGCAAGTCATCCTAATCACTGCTGGTTTGACCTTGAGCATCTACGACTTTCGCCATCAGGAATATCCCCTACTGGTCTGGATGACTTTCCACCTAATCCTCATGGCTTCCTCTGGCTGGAATCTGGTCATGGTCTTTTTCCTTGCTCTTGGCTTTTTGGCTCATTTTATCGATATCCGCATGGGCGCAGGGGATTTCCTCTTTTTAGCTTCTTGCGCTCTCGTCTTTAGCATAACCGAATTACTCATCTTGATTCAGTTTGCTTCTGCGATGGGAATTCTAGCCTTTCTCCTGCAAAAGAAAAAGGAAAGACTTCCTTTTGTGCCTTTCCTCTTGCTCGCTGCTTGTGTGATTATTTTTGGTAAGCTACTGCTTGTTTGATAAAGTCCTGAATCGGCTCTCCTTCATGGAGAGCTTTTACAATTTTTGAGCCGACGATAACACCATCTGACACCGCATTGAAGCGTTCTACATCAGCCTGACTAGATACGCCAAATCCTGTCAAGACTGGAATGTCGGCTACTTGATGAAGTTGTGCCAAGTGCTTGTCCAAATCTGCACGGTAATTGCCAGATTTCCCTGTCACCCCATTGATGGCAACTGCATAAACGAATCCTTCTGCCCCTTCAATCAACTCTTTCTGGCGCTCAATCCCTGTCGTCAAGCTTACTAGAGGAATCAAGGCGATGTCTGTGTCTGCCAAAAATGGCTCTACAAAGTTGGCATGTTCATGAGGCAGGTCTGGGATAATCAAGCCCTTAACCGCTGTATCTGCTAAATCTTTGACAAAGTTCTCCACACCGTACTGAAAGAGGGGGTTGAAGTAGGTCATAATGACCAGTGGAACCTCTGTTTCAATGGTTTTCAAAGTTTCAACCAAAGCTTGTGTCGAAGTACCATGAGCTAGACTTCGCAAGCCAGCTTCTTCGATAACAGGTCCATCTGCGACAGGATCTGAAAAAGGAATGCCCACTTCAATGGTCGAAACACCTAAATCTTCTAAAAAGTGGATTGTTTCTCCGAGTCCATCCAAACCTTTCTCATGGTCTCCAGCCATGATATAGGGAACGAAAATTCCTTTTCCAGCTGCTTTTATAGCGTTTAATTTTTCTGTTAGTGTCTTAGGCATGAGCTTCTCCCTTCTTTGCTGCATCTGCTTCCAAGCGGTCTTTGACTTGAACCACATCCTTGTCCCCACGACCTGATAGACAGACAATCATGGACTTGTCTGGTCCAAGTTCTTTGGCCAATTTCACTGCAAAGGCGATAGCATGGCTAGATTCTAGGGCTGGGATAATCCCTTCCACACGAGACAAGAGTTGAAATCCTTCCAAGGCTTCTTCGTCTGTCACAGGAACATAGCTGGCACGTTTAATATCGTGGTAGTGAGAATGTTCTGGACCGATACCAGGATAGTCCAAACCTGCTGAGATAGAGAAGGCTTCAAGAATTTGACCATGGGCATCTTGGAGCACATCCATGAGGGAACCGTGGAGGACACCTGGACGACCCTTAGTCAAGGTAGCTGCGTGGTGCTCTGTATCCACACCAAGTCCAGCTGCTTCAGCTCCATACATAGCTACAGACTCATCCTCTACAAATGGATGGAAGAGACCGATGGCATTAGAACCACCACCAACACAGGCTACTAGGGCATCTGGCAGATCTTGTCCTGTCAAGTCGCGGTACTGTTGTTTAGCCTCTCGACCGATAACACTCTGGAAGTCACGAACGATTTCTGGGAAAGGATGAGGCCCCAAGGCAGAACCAAGAATATAGTGGGTATCGTCGATATTAGCCACCCATGAACGAAGGGCTGCATTGACCGCATCCTTGAGCACGCGCGAACCGTCTGTCACTGCCTCAACCTTGGCTCCCAAAAGCTCCATTCGGAAGACATTGAGGGCTTGGCGTTTGACATCTTCCTCACCCATGTAGATAGTACATTCCATGTTAAAGAGGGCTGCAGCTGTTGCAGTTGCTACACCGTGCTGACCAGCACCTGTTTCAGCGATAATTTTCTTTTTACCCATTCGTTTAGCCAGAAGAACTTGACCCAAGGCATTGTTAATCTTGTGGGCCCCTGTATGGTTAAGGTCTTCACGTTTGAGATAAATCTTGGCTCCGCCAATATGCTGGGTCAAGTTTTTTGCGTAGTAAAGGGGAGTTTCACGTCCTACATACTGGCGTAAGAGATGGTTTAATTCCTCTTGGAAACTTGGGTCTGCCTGACTTTCACGGTAGGCCTTCTCCAACTCCAAAACTGCTGTCATCAATGTTTCTGGGACGAAACGTCCGCCGAATTTTCCGTAAAATCCATCTTTATTTGGTTCTTGATATACCATTCTTTACCCTCTCTATAAATCTTCTAATCTTTTCCTGATCTTTTTGTCCGTCTGTCTCCACTCCGCTCGATACATCTACTGCATAGGGAGTAAAGTGTTGAATTGCTTTTACTACATTGTCTTCCTTAAGCCCACCTGCGATAAAGAAAGGCTGAGTTAATCCTGTCGTATCCAGTTGAGCCCAGTCAAAGGGTTGGCCACTCCCAGCCACAGGGGCATCAAAGAGGAGATAGTCTGCCTGAGAATTGGGGACATGTCCCTCTCCATCCACCTGCACAGCCTGAATACTGGCACAAGGCAAATTCTCAAATAAATCATCTGCCACCTGTCCGTGAACTTGAACCAAGTCCAAACCAACTTTGTCAATGACTTCTAGCAGTTGAGCCCGACTTGGTGAAACAAATACACCAACCTTTTTGACATCTGCAGGAATGAACTTTGCTAGCTCAGAAGCCTGATCCAAGGTCACCTGTCTTTTACTAGGTGCAAAGACAAAACCGATATAGTCGGCTCCTGCTGACACGGCTGTTTCTGCCGCTTCTTTGGTCGATAGTCCGCAAATTTTAACCTTTGTCAATCTGCAACTCCTTGATTCTCTGAGCCACATCTTCTGCCTGCATAAGAGCTGTCCCTACCAAAATTCCGTTAAAGTATGGGGCTACTCGTTCCGCATCCTGTCCTGTAAAAATAGCAGATTCAGAAATGTACAAGCAATCATCTTTGAAATGTTTAGCCAAATCTACACTGGTCTGCAAGTCAACTTCAAAGGTGGTCAAGTTGCGGTTATTGACACCGATAATCTCAACACCAAGTCTGTGGGCCACTTCTAGTTCAGCAAGATTGTGAGTCTCCACCAAGACTTCCAGACCAAGCTCTGTCGCATAGTCGTAAAGTTTCTTAAGACGTTCTTCTGACAAGGCTGCCACAATGAGCAAGATGACTGTCGCACCTGCATTGCGAGCGCGGATGATTTGCTTTTCATCGATAATAAAATCCTTGTTAAGCGTCGGAATCTGTACCTGACTGGAAATCTCCCGCAGATAATCCAAATGTCCTTTAAAGAAAACTTCATCTGTCAGAACAGAAATCATCACTGCGCCATTCGCTTCATAAGTCTGGGCCTGTTGCACAATATCCACATCTAGATTGATATCTCCCAAACTAGGACTAGCCTTCTTGACTTCAGCGATTACCTGTAAACGGTCTTGGTGTTGTTTTAGATAGTCAGTCAAGCGATAGGTCTGGCGCAGAGGCTGGATTTCCTCCAGCTCCATCTGCTCGACCTCACGCGCCTTCTGCTCCAAGATTCGAGATAAAAATTCCTGACTCATTTTTGGTACTCCTGTAACAGTCTGAGTTTTTCAAGGGCCTTGCCACTAGCAATCACTTGACGAGCCAAGGCAACTCCGTCCTTGATATTATCTACCTTACCATTAGCATAGAAACCAAGACCAGCATTTAAAACTGTCGTTTCCAAGAATGGACTTGGTTCATTTTTAAGAACGCTAAGCAAAATTTCTGCATTTTCCTGAGCGTTGCCTCCACGAATATCTTCGATAGCGTAGCGTTCCATCCCTAGATCTTCTGGAATAAAGCTTGACAAGGTGATTTCGCCATTCTCAAGAAGTGCAATCTTGGTTGTTCCATTCAAACCAGCTTCGTCCAATCCTTCTGGACCAGCAACCACTATAGCACGTTTGCGACCCATATTTTTCAAAACCTGAGCTGTACTTTCTAGCAGTTCTGGACGACTAATACCAAGAAGCTGTGTTTCCAAAGCCATTGGGTGAATCAGGGGACCAGTCAAGTTCATAATCGTTGGAATTCCCAACTCCAAACGAGCTGGCATGATGTATTTCATAGCTGGGTGCATATTTTTAGCAAAGAGAAAGACGATGCCAGTTTTATCAAAGACCTTACCTAGTTCAGCTGGTTTGAGGTCTAGGTTGATGCCCAAGGCCTCTAGGACATCTGCAGAACCAGATTTAGAAGAAATCGAGCGGTTACCGTGTTTTGCCATGTGAACACCACCACCAGCCAAGACAAAGGTTGCAGTTGTCGAAATGTTAAAGCTGAAAGACTTATCCCCACCAGTACCACAGTTGTCCATGGCATCATGAATTTCAGTTGGAATATGTTGGGCATGCCCTCTCATGACTTGGGCAATGGCTGTGCGTTCTTCAGGTGTTTCCCCCTTCATCTTAAGAGCTAAGAGGAGAGAAGCAATCTGCGCCTCCGTTACACGCCCAGTTACGATACGCTCAATGACATCCGTCATTTCCACACCTGATAAATTTTCAAATTTTGCTAGTTTTTCAATAATCTCTTTCATCATAGTTTCCTCACTTTACAACCTTCTCAATAAAATTCCGAATAGAAGACAAGCCATCTGGCGTTCCAATGCTCTCTGGATGGTACTGGAAGCCATAAATTGGAAGTGTTTTGTGTTGAATCCCCATGATGGCTTGGTCATCAGTCGAACGAGCTGTCACTTCAAAGTTTTCTGGCATTTCTTCAATTAAAATACTGTGGTAACGCATGACCGCACGGCCATCCTCAATGCCTTGATACAAAACAGATGGCGCTTCAAAGCTGATATTGCTCTGTTTCCCATGCATGACTTTTGGAGCCAAACCTAACTTACCACCAAAGACTTCTGCAATGGCTTGGTGACCCAAACAAATCCCAAGAATCGGCTTCTTGCCAGCAAAATCACGAATCATGTCTTCCATCTTTCCAGCATCAACTGGCCAACCAGGACCAGGAGAAAAGACCAGACCATCTGCTTTTTCAGCTTCTTCATACAGCTTGGGATCATCATTTCTCAAGACCTGTACTTCTGCAAAGTTCCCAATATATTGGGCCAAGTTATAGGTAAAAGAATCATAGTTGTCAATCAATAAAATCATGGTCTTAGTTCTCCAATTCTAGTCATAGATTTAGCTTTGTTAATGGTTTCTTGGTATTCGTTTTGGGCGATAGAGTCATAGACAATCCCTGCCCCAGCCTGCACATAGGCTCTTTGATTTTTAAGAATCATAGTTCGGATGGCGATGGCCAAATCCATATCACCCGTCGCAGACAAGTAGCCGATTGCTCCTGCGTATACGCCACGTTTTTCTGTTTCCAGTTCATAGATGCGTCTCATGGCCCGAATCTTTGGTGCTCCTGAAACTGTTCCAGCAGGAAGTGTTGCTTTCAAGGCATCCATGGCGGTGAGTTCTGGAAGCAAACGCCCCTTGACCACACTGGTTAAATGCATGACGTAGCGGAAGAGCTCCACTTCCATATACTTGGTAACTTGGACACTTGCCGTTTCAGAGATGCGGCCAATATCGTTACGTCCCAAGTCTACTAACATCCGATGCTCTGCTGTTTCCTTCTCATCAGAAAGCAGGTCTGTCGCCAAAGCCTTGTCCTCTTCATCCGTTGCTCCTCTTGGTCGCGTCCCTGCAATCGGATTGGTTGTCACGATGCCATTTTTGACAGAAACCAAACTTTCTGGACTAGCACCGATGATTTGATAATCACCAAAGTCATAGAAATAAAGGTAATTAGATGGATTGGTCACGCGGAGATTTCTGTAGAAGTCAAAAGGATTTCCAGTAACCTCTGCTGAGAAACGCTGACTGAGCACACATTGAAACATGTCACCATTTCGAATCAAGTCACGAGCTGTTTCTACCATTTCCTCAAACTTCTGAGGAGCGATATGGGGTTTGAAGTCAAGTGGTGGTAAATCCAAGTCTGCAAATTCATTTGCTGCAGGAATACGTAATTCCTCAAGCACTTGGTTCAAGGCTTCTTCCAAGTCTTCTTGACTACGCTCACTATAGAGAGCATCCTCGATGACATGGATTTTCTCCTTCTTGTGGTCAAAGACCATGTAGCTCTCATAGACGAAGAAATGCATGTCTGGCGTTCCAATTGTATCTTGAGGAATTTGACCAATTTCTTCATAAAGCGAAATCATATCGTAACCAACAAAACCAATTGCCCCACCACCAAAAGGAAGGTCTGAATGGTGCTGGCTCTTATGAGTCACTTCATAAAGAAAATCCAAGGGATCACGATCAATCACTTGACCATTTTGATAAAGGACCCCATTTTCAAACTTAATCTCAAAAACTGGATTATAGGCTAGGATAGAAAAACGAGCTGTTTCCTTGTCTCTCGGAATACTCTCTAAGATAACCTTGTGTTGCCCCTTTAGGCGCATATAAGCCAAGATTGGTGATAAGACATCTCCATGAATGATTCGTTCCATTGTAATTTCCCTTTCAGTTCTAATTCTAGTTGGTGGCGACTGTATGAAAAATCCCCACGCAAAATAACTTGCGTGAGGACGAAATTCGCGGTGCCACCTCAATTATAGGATTTCTCCTATCTCTCATTCCTGTCTCAGATACCTCCTGTAACAGGCTGTGCGATAAAGGGCACTCCCTTGAGAATTATGTTTTCTTCTCTCGTTTCAGATGGACCCAACCTTACAGCATTCTCTGCTTGTTTTCAGCAACCACAAGCTCTCTGTGAGAGAAAAGACTGTAATTTTTCCATCTTTTATTTTTTAGCTTCTAGGTAGTCCGCAATTGCAGCTACGTCCTTGTCTCCACGACCAGAGACATTGATGATGATAATGTCGTCTTTACTTAGTTTTGGTGCACGTTTAACCGCTTCTGCGATAGCGTGCGAACTTTCAATCGCTGGGATAATTCCTTCTGTCTTGCTGAGAAGGAGGAGAGCCTGAACAGCTTCTTCATCCGTCGCAGCAACATATTCCACGCGACCTGAATCTTTGAAGTAGGCATGTTCTGGGCCAACCCCTGGATAGTCCAAACCAGCTGAGATAGAGTAAACTGGAGCCAGCTCTCCGTCTTCCTTAAAGACTGCATAAGTCTTCATGCCATCAACAATTCCGATACTACCTTTTGTCATAGTAGCTGCGTGCTTGTCTGTATCAAGTCCATGACCAGCAGCTTCGACCCCAACCAATTTGACTTCTTCATCAGCCACATACTGTGAAAAAGCACCGATAGCATTGGAACCACCACCTACACAGGCAATAATGTAATCTGGCAAGCGTCCTTCTTTTTCTAAGATTTGACGACGAGATTCTTCACTGATGACCTTTTGGAATTCATGAACAATGGTTGGATATGGGTGCGGACCCACAGCAGATCCCAAAACATAGAAGGCTTCAAGGTCATTCATCCATGCTCCAAAGGCTGCATCAACTGCATCCTTAAGGGTACGAGTTCCAGTTTCAACTGCGTGAACAGTTGCTCCCATCATCTCCATTCGAAAGACATTGAGACGTTGACGTTCCACATCCTCTGCTCCCATGTAGACATCACAGGCCATACCAAACTTGGCTGCAGCCGCTGCTGTCGCAACACCGTGCTGACCAGCTCCTGTTTCCGCAATCACTCGTTTTTTGCCCATACGTTTGGCCAAAAGAATTTGTCCTAAAACGTTGTTGAGCTTGTGAGAACCAAGGTGGTTAAGGTCTTCGCGCTTGAGATAAATCTTAGCGCCACCTAGGTGGTCTGTCAAACTTTCCGCAAAATAGAGCGGTGTTTCGCGACCTGAATAATCCTTCAAGTAATGGCGAAATTCTGCCAAAAATTCTGGATCATCCTTGTACTTGTCAAATGTCACTTCCAACTCATCCAACAAAGCCTGAATCGGCTCCGGTACAAAACTACCACCAAATTGTCCAAAATAACCTTTAGTTGTCATAAAATTTTTCCTCTTTCTGTATTGATTTCAAGATATGAAAAAGCCCACACACAGAAAATTACTCTGCGTGAGGGCGTTGGTAACGCGGTGCCACCTCAATTATAAAGGGACTATTCCCCTTTATATCTCTGCCTTGTCTAACAACAAGTTGCACTGTAAGGTGTGCGCACCGAATTTTCATTGTTTCAAATTCATTTTTAAAATCAGCCCACTTTCACTACTTCCAACCACCTGTTCACAATGACCACAGGCTCCCTGAAGATCAAAAATAGTTACTTTTCTGATTTATTGAACTTATTTTAATACTTTGTTTTTCCTTTGTCAAGACTTTTTTACAATTTTTTTGAAAGATGTGTGATTCGAATGTGATAATGTCTTTAGTAAATCGAACGTGAAAATGTCCCACTTGTTGGAAATTGGATCCAACTCAATAGAAACTGAATAGATGCTAAACAGAACTTACTTTAGAACACTCCATCTTTTCCATTAGGATTTTCAAGAATTAAACAATACTAGAAACTCTGTCTCCTAACAAGTTTAGTAGAAACTTCAACAGATGTGACACTTTCCCCCTTTATAATTGCTAATACCCCTTCAATCATTTCTTGAGCTAATTTAACATAATTAGGAGAAATTGTAGATAAAGCTGGAGTATAATATTGAGAAATTGGAATATTGTCAAATCCGATTATTGAAATATCATCAGGAATGGTAATTTCCTTCTCATAGCAAGAACGAATCAATCCCTGTACTTTTTCATCACCGGATACAAAAATCAAATCAGGATAATTTTGATTAGATAGATGTCTTGTAGCATATGAATAAACAGAATCTATTGTAGTTAGACCATATACTACTTTCAAATCCATTTCATAGTTATTATCATTTAAAAAAGCACGACCCCCTCTCTCTCGATCAATATTAACAAGGGATTCTCCTCCCATAAGTAACCACATACTATTAATGTTTTCTTTTGATACTAATTTCATCATGTCATAAGTGGCCTGAAAATTGTTGTTAGAAACATACACAACATTAGGTGTTCTAGATTCTCCAAAAACTATGAATGGCATTTTATTCTTTTGCAAGTAATTAATCCGAATATCTTCTTTACTTTCATAAAATACTATTACACCATCTATCAAGCTTCCTGTACTCGAGATTATTGAATTACTAATTGTATCTTCTTCACTAAAATATTCAACAATAGCGTTAACACCATACTCTTTACAAGTTTGTAAAACTTTATCTAATAAAGTTTGAAACCAAATTAAAGGAAAAGAGTCGATTTTTTTTACAGAAATCAATATATTTATAGCTTCTTTTTTAGTTAAATTTTTTGCATACGCATTTGGAATATACGACAATTCCTCTATAACTTTTTGAATCGCTTGATAAGTTTCTTCTTTAACATTTACTCCACCATTAATAACTCGTGAAACTGTTTTTGGAGAAAAACCTGATAAACGTGCAATATCATAAATAGTTACCTTTTTCCCATTTATATTTTTCATTTCAGTCCTCCATTACGAACATTCTAATATTACTATACAATATTTAATTTTTTTTAACAAGAGAATTTTGTAAATTATTTAAGATCCACAAATTCACAAAATTAATTTTACAAATATTCTTCCCCTTCAAAAAAGTTTAAATTGCAATTCACACCTTTATTTTTAAGAATGTTTCCAACTTCACGACAAATAAATTCATATGAGAAAAAACTACCATAAAATTGTAGATTAACTTTTTCAGTAAAAATTGTTGGATTTATAAAAATATATAATAGCCTGTCAATGTAACATTCTAACATAGACTTAATTTTTTCTTTAAAAATAACATTTGTTATCAACTCATCAGGAGGTAAATGAAAGGGAAACACCATTTCACAAATATCATAAAAAGAAATAAATTTGTATACTTGTATCAAACAATTATTATCAAAATATTCTATTTTACCTAAATCAAAATAGATTTTAAAATCTTTCATAAAAACCTCTGAGCAAAAATCTACTCAAAAATTAGATGATTAAAACATCTAAAAAACAAAAGGACAAAAACATCTGTCCCTTTGTTTACTAAATTTCAGCTAATTTCTTCGACATAAATAACACCTACAATATTAGCAATTTCTTCCATCAAACGAAGATGTTCAAATCTTCCTGATAGTTCTAGAGTAATAAATGATGCTATTTTTTTTTCTGGAACATCAAAATATTCAATTCTTTCTGAATTAACATCTCCAAATGCAGTTCTAGAATCAGTCATTCTAATGCCATTCTCAGCACAGTATACTAGTACCCGATTATATGCCTCTGTAGATCTAACAACGATATACAATTCGATTATCTTTGAACGACTTTGAAGATATTTTTTTAAAGGTTGGAACATAGTTATAACACTCCAAACAGAAATTGCTCCTAGTACGGCTCCTTCATAAAAACCAACACCTATAGCTAGACCGATTCCAGCTGAAGCCCATATTCCGGCTGCAGTTGTTAAACCAGTTATTTTCTTTTTATCTGTAATAAGTATTGTTCCAGCCCCAAGAAAACCAACACCTGATATAACTTGCGCACCTAAGCGTGTAGGATCTCCTGTACCAAATTTATAAGATACATACTCATTAGTCATCATAATTAAACATGCAGCCAGACAAACAATACTATGTGTACGAATACCTGCTGGTTGAGATTTACTTCCTCTCTCTAAACCAATTACTCCACCAATAACTAATGAAAGTACAATTCTTAATACAATTTCGATATATGATAGTCCTAAGCTTGTTGCCTGCATTATTATTTCCTTTTTCTACTAGCTGGTCTCTGAGTAAAGTATAATACAGAACCAGAAATTATCATTAATACAATAGTATAAACGAACACAAGTGCTTGAGCATTTGAAGTTGCTGTTTCATCACCTGCTGAACGAATAGTTATACCCAGCGGTTGAGCTAATGGATGGTAAAGAAATACAGATAAGTCGAAGTCAGTTAATAAAGAGTTAAAGTTTAAAGCAATAACAGAGAGAACAACCGGTAAAATAAATGGAATGATAACCTTCATCATAGTATAAAAAGGTGAAGCACCCATACTTCTTGCTGCATCTTCCATCTCATCATCAACACTAAATAAAATAGCACGTACCATTCTATAAGAAAATGGGATTTTTACAACTATATATGCAATAAGTAGAATTACCAAACTACCTACCAAAATCTGATTCAAGACAAGAAATTGTGGCTGATTAAAAGTAAATAATAAACTTACTGCTAAAAGTGTACTTGGTAGTAACCAAGGAAGTAGAGCACCATATTCAAATAAGAAATCAAAGCGAGCTTTATGTTTTCTGACAACTCGAGCAAATATAACTGCGAGAATTGTTGCTGTTGTCGCAGCGATAATAGAATAAATAAAGCTGACCAAGAATGGAGAGAATGCCGCACTATTACTAAAGAATAAGCGATAATTTTCTAAAGTAAAGTTTGATAATGTTAAGTTACCTGTTTGAATTGCAACTGGATCTGTAAATGAGTATAATACTATAAAAATTAGTGGAAGCATGAAAACTGTGAACAATCCATATGCTACAATGTGAGCAATGATATTCCAAGGCTTAGATGCAATTTTTTGTTTTTTAAGAGGCGCTTTAGTCTTAGAGATAGAAATATAATTTCCACCTTTTTCTATCTTATTCATGATAGTAAGCAAAATTGTAGTTGCAATACCTAAAATAATTGCAAGTAAGGCAGCTAAATCACGAGAATTCCCCATCCCTGCAAATGTAATAATCATTGGATTTATAGTTTGAAATCCTTTACCACCAACAATCATGGGTGCTGCTACTGCAGACAAACCACTAAGAAAAACCATAATAGTAAGTGCAAATAGAGTTGGAATTAAGGTTGGTAACACTACTTTTCGGAAAACAGTAAATGGTTTTGCTCCCATATTTCGTGCAGCCTCAATAGTGTGATAGTCAACGCTTCGAATTGTATTTGTTAAAAACAATGTATGATTAGCAGTTCCTGAAAATGTCATAATGAATAAGACTGCACCATACCCAATAAACCAGTTAGGGTCTAAAGAAGGGATAACATTTTGTAAAAATTTTGTTATCAATCCATAAGGACCATAGACAAATTTATATCCAGTCGCTAAAACCACTCCTCCATAAATTAAAGAGGTCATATAGCCTAATTTTAAAATTTTAGCACCTTTAATATCAAAGTACTCTGTAAATAGAACACAAAGAATACCTACGACATTAACTGTAATAATGAGTGAAAATGCTAACTTAAAACTGTTCATAATACTCTGAAGTGCCCTCTCAGATTTTAGAACACGATGTACAGCTTCAAGGGAAAATTCTCCTCCTTTTACAAATACATTCACTACTAGATCAAAGTTTGGATAAATAATAAATGTTACTAGGAACCAGATTAACCCTAAACGAATAAGCCAATCTTTTAAATTTAATTTATGACGCATACTGCACCTCCTTAAAATTGCAGAACGTCTGATGGTGTGATAAATAAGTCCACACTTTCTCCGACAGATCTAATAGCAGCCTGACTATCAATACTTGTTACATTAAGAATCTGACTTTCAGAAACTTTTATTGTATAGTGAATTGTAACTCCAGAAAACTCAACATCAATAATTGTTCCTTTTAGAATGAAATCTTGTTCAGTTTCACGATTGAATCGAACTTTCTCTAATCGAATGTATCCTTTTTTATCTTCTAAGAAAACGCTTGCATTTTTCAGTAATACTTCGTGGACTGTTTCATCGGTCAAAACATTAATATCGCCAATAAAATCACATACAAATTCAGTTTGAGAATTATGATAAATCTCTACAGGTGTACCGACCTGTTCGATGTATCCATTGTTAAAGACTGCAATTCTATCAGATAAAGTTAAGGCTTCCTCTTGGTCATGAGTAACATATAAAGTAGTAATACCTAACTCTTTTTGAAGTCTTTTCAACTCTTTTCTCAAATCTACACGTAATTTTGCGTCAAGGTTTGACAATGGTTCATCTAGACAAAGAATTTTAGGTTCAAGAACCAGAGCACGAGCCAATGCTACCCTTTGTTGTTGACCCCCAGATAATTCTGATACATTACGCTGTAACTGTTGATCAGAGATCTTAATTTTTGCTGCTACTGCTGATACTTTAGCTTTAATAACATCTGGAGCTACCTTCTTAACTTTTAAACCAAATGCAATATTATCAAAAACAGTCATAGTTGGAAATAGCGCATAAGATTGAAATACAATACCAATTCCACGCTTTTCAGGTTCCAAATGAGTGACATCTGTTCCATTAACTTCAATACTTCCTGATGATGGATCTAGAAAACCTACCAATGCTCTCAAAGTAGTTGATTTACCACATCCTGAAGGCCCAAGAAATGTAAAAAATTCCCCTTCATGTATATCTAAATTCAGATTATCAATTGCAACAAAATCACCATATTTAATTTGAATATTATCAAATTTAATCATCTCACTAACTCCCTCTATTACTAAACCAAAAGCCTCTCTTTATTTCTTCCATAAATTTAGAAATAATAGAGAGACTTGGACATAAAAATTAACTCTTATTTCTTATTGTACGTATTCTAATTCAGCTTTTTCTACCCATTCATCCAAATGCTTTCCAACAGCTTCCCAGTCAATATTTTGTGGTTTCACTTGATCAACAAATTTCTTAGTATCTTCTGGTAGATCTTTGAGGGCATCTTTATTTGCAGGAATAGATCCAAAGTTCTTACTATATTCTACTTGAATTTCTGATTGACCAAACCAATCAATAAATTCTTTAGCTAACGCTTGTTTTTTACTAGTGCTTAAAACCATAGTTTGTTCAGTTACAAATGGTACACCAATCTCAGGAGTCATAACTTTGAAAACAACATTTTGTTCTTTTTGTCCAACTAATGCACCAGAACCCCACATCATTCCATATTGTATTGGATCTTCTTTGTCTAACATCTTAACAATTGAACTTTCTCCCTTTTGAAGAGTGTATGCATTTTTCAAATATTCTTTTGCTACTTCCCAACCTTTTTCGGAAACGCCTAATTCACCTTTATCATCAAGGTATCGAACTAAGATACTTGCTAGAATTGCCCGTCCTGTACCACCTTGAAGACCAGAAATTGAATATTTACCTTTATACTTACTACCTAATTCTGTCCAATCTTTAGGCATTTCTTTTACATCAGGCGCCCCAATTAAAACTAATGGTTGAACAATCACAGGATTATAATAATTATCTTTATCTGATAAAGATTGATCAATTTTATCTAACCATTTAGGCTTGTACTGTACTAGTAATTTTTGATCTCTAATTTTATTTGAATCAACAGCACCAATTCCAAATACCATATCTGCAACTGCATTATTCTTCTCAGCAATAACACGGTCTGCTAATTGAGCGCCAGGGATATCAACCATTTTGATATTAAAACCAGCTTCTTTTGCTTTAGCAGTTAGCCAATCACCACGACCATTTGAGACTGAGTTCGAATAGATTACTAATTCTTGACTTTTATCAGCTTTTTCTTCAGATGAAGAAGCAGTCGTAGAATTTGAACCTCCAGAGCAAGCAGCAAGTGTAGTAAGAGCAACTCCCGTTGCAAGTACAGTAGACCAAACTTTCATTTTTTTCATGATAAGTTCTCCTTTTTTATTATTTTATTTAAATTTTTCGTGATATGGAACAAATTGTCTCATATCTTCAAATACAGTATAGTCAATACGATTTACAGTAATAGTTGGAATCTTCTCTAATAAAATTTCAGTTAATTCTGCTCTGACTTTAGTAAACTCTTCTTCCTCCTCTTCGGTTAAAGGAATTCGAAGATACCCAATTGAAATATGGAATTGATATCTATCATGATTAGGGAAACGAACACCTGCTTTTTCTGAGACATAAGTACGAATTTCTTCTAATCTCTTTGCAGAAGCTTCATCTGCAGGTTCAACTAATATGTTTTGTTTTCCCATTTCAGTTACACGCATATGAATTTCTTCATCCAACAATGGAAAAATTTCAAGTTGTTTAGCAAAGTAATCATGTATTTCCTGTAAAGGTGTATCTAGAGGAAGATTACTGCTCCAAAACTCCGTTTCACGATTTTCATGGCACAACAATTCAATTACAGTCATGTGAATAGAATTCCTTGGAGTTAAAGTAAACTTATCGATAAATGGTAATTCTCTATAACGTGATTGAATAATATCAACAACTTCCATCAAATCTTGTTTAGTATAAAGATTTGCTACAACTGTATTCCCAGGGAAATGATTAAATTCCCCATTCTCTTTGAACTTAATTTTTGTTAAGTTTTTCATATAAAGACCTTCTTTTTTATATTTGACATCGGTGTCATTGTGTTTACATTATACAATGAAACCGTTTCCTTTGTCAAGCGCTTTCAAAAATTTTTTTAAAAAAATTTATCTTTCATTAAATATGAATTTCATTAAAAGGTTAAGTAATTTTTCCAAAATACAGCACTCATATAGACAGTATCATCAATTATAGCCATTGGGATTTTTTGATTGCCAATTCCATGTATCTCTACACATGTCTTCAATCGATTTTGTTGTCCTCCAATTTAATTCCTTATATGCTTTGTCTGCATTTGCATAACAAGTTGCAACGTCTCCTGAACGTCTTGGAACTATTTTATAAGGAATAGGGACCTTATTAACACTTTCAAATGTATTTACAAGTTGTAATACACTAGTGCCTTCTCCCGAGCCTAGGTTATAGATATAAACATCTGTTTTTTCAGATACTTTTTCTAAAGCTTTTATATGTCCTATTGCTAAATCTACTACATGGATATAATCACGCACACCAGTACCATCAAGCGTATCATAATCATTTCCGAACACACTTAGCTCTGACAGCTTACCTACCGCTACTTGTGCAATATAAGGCATCAAGTTGTTAGGAATTCCTGAGGGATCTTCCCCAATCAAACCAGACTCATGAGCACCAATTGGATTGAAATAACGAAGCAACGCAATACTCCATTCTGAATCTGCCACATGAACATCTTTTAAAATTTGTTCAAGCATCACTTTCGTATACCCATAAGGATTTGTCGCACTTGTTTCCATCGTCTCAATTAGGGGTGACTGATTGTTAATTCCATATACAGTCGCACTTGAAGAAAAGACAATCTTTTTAACATTAAATTCTGACATCACTTCAACAAGTGCTAATGTACTCATAATATTATTTTTGTAGTACATCACAGGCTTTTGCACGGATTCTCCGACAGCTTTATAACCTGCAAAATGAATTGCAGCATCAATCGATTCTTTTTCAAATACCTTTCTCAATGCTTGTTTATCACAAACATCTAATTCGTAAAACACGGGACGTATTCCTGTAATTGCTTCAATACGGTCTAGCACCAAGATGCTAGAGTTCGAAAGGTTGTCGACAATGATGACTTCCTTTCCTAAATTTAGTAATTCTACTACGGTATGGCTACCAATATAACCAGCTCCGCCTGTTACCAATATTGCCATTTGGGTTTCCTCCTAATTAATTCCAACCGACTTAACAAATCTCATAAACGCTTCATGCCCAGACGGTGTATTCTTATAAACTCCTGCATCTTCCAGAACTCTCGCAAACACTTGTCCTACTTCGTGTTGAACTACGCTATTAACCTCTTCTTTATTAATGCGAGGATATTTTTCTTTCAATTGGTCGGCCCATTCTAAATGATAATCCGCAATTGCGTTATCCTCTCCTAAAAGATATTTTCCAACTTCTTCTAACTCTGGTTTCAAACGAGGTGGTAATATCGCAAGTCCCATCACTTCGATTAACCCGATATTTTCCTTTTTAATATGTTGTACATCTTGATGAGGATGGAAAACACCATCTGGGTATTGTTCAGTAGTATGATTATCTCTTAGAACAATATCTAATTCATATCTCCCGTCCACTTTACGAGCAATAGGAGTCACCGTATGGTGTGGGACATCTTCAGTCATAGCAATGATGTCTACTTCTAAATCTGAATATTCCCTCCACTTATTTAGAATTTTATTAGCTAAATCTAACAATCGATTTTTATTTTCACTTTGTAACCTAATTACTGACATTGGCCATTTTACAATACCAGCATTAACATCCTCAAAGTCTTTAAAACGAAATTCACTCTCAAATTTTGCTTTTTCCATTGGGAAAATATGTTTCCCTCCCTGGTAGTGGTTATGACTAAGAATGGAGCCTCCTGAGATAGGAAGATCAGAATTTGAACCAGTAAAATATCCTGGCAAAATATCAACAATCTCCAATAATTGTTCAAATGTTTTAGAGGTAATAGCCATTGGTACATGTTGACTATTTAAAAATATCGCATGCTCATTAAAATATGAGTAGGGAGAATACTGGAATCCCCATACTTCGTCACCAAGTTTCAACCGAATAATTCTATGATTCGAACGTGCTGGATAATTTATTCGCCCCTGATATCCTTCATTTTCCATACATAGTAAACATTTGGGATAATTAGTTGCTTTTACTAATTTTTCAGCAGCAATTGTTTTTGGATCTTTTTCGGGTTTTGACAAATTTATCGTAATCTCTAGCTCTCCGTATTTAGTTGATGATCGAAACTCAATATTCTTAGCAATAGCAGAAGTTTTAATATAATCACTATCTTTACTTAACTTATAAAACTCTTCAACTGCTTCTTGAGGTGATATATCATATGAACTCCAAAAAATATCATTTAATCGACTAGGTAAAGGAACTATGAAATTCATTAACTCTGCTCCTAAACATTCCTTTTCCTCGATTAAATCTTTAATTTTACCGTTTTTTAAGGCGATTTCCACTAAGTAATCTTTTATTTGTTTCAGGTCATTTTCATCGGAAATGCGATCAGTTCCCTCCTCACCTATTAACGCTAGTACTCTATTTTTCACATATATTTTGTCAATTTCATTATACATTCCGTATTCAATTACTCTATCAACAAAATTATCAATAATTGTTTTCATATATTTTTCTTTCTAATTTATGTTCCCATATTTTCTATACATTATCCATTTATAAATTGATTGCGTAGTATGAGCAATTTTATCAAGGTGATGAATAATATCTAAAGCACCAATTACTTCAGAAACATTCCCATCATCTTCAAATATGTAATTCATTATTTTATTTTCAATATTTGTACTAAGCTCTTCTATCTCATTCTGTTTTTGTATAACAACCATATCTAAACATCCAGATTGTTCCTCTCTATAACAAGATATAGCCCTATTCATATGCAGTCCGATAACTTCATGAAGTATTTTTATTTCTGAAATAATTTTCTTCAAAATTTCATTGCTTTGAATAATCTGTAGATTTTTTAAAATTTCAACAATTCTATCCCCAATACGTTCAATGTCAGTTGATATTTTTATTACACTAATAATTCTTCTTAAGTCATATGAAACGGGATGTTGTAAACAAATTAACTCATATCCTTTTTTATCAACATTTAGAACTGACTCATTTATGATTAAATCTTCTTTAATCAATTCTATTCGTTCTTCATTTGATAAATATTCAAATAACTTCTCATATTTATCAAGCACAGATACCCAAATGGTCTCTAAATTATTTGATAATTCTATAATTTCATTTTCTAAATATAACCTTAACATTTAGGTACCTCTTCTTAACAAAGTTCAATAGTAACAATTAATATTTTAAACAATATATCAAACATCAATAACTAGAATACTTGCATCATCTTTCTTTCCATAGATTGGATCAATAGCAGAAGAATTTAATCTCATCTTAATTAACTCTTCAAAAGTTTTATTTTGATTATTTTGATAGAATTCATAAAAGCCATCGCTCATTAAAACAATTTGTTCACTAGTAACATCTATTTGATTAATAATAGCATGGTCTAAAAATCTCTCATCCAACGAACCTATCCAGTACCCACTCGGTTGATTAGATAATTTTCTGATTTTTTGTAAAATAATTTTTTTATTTAAAACACTATTTGTACCAATTGAGTCTTTTATCTCATTTTTCCCTTTTTCAAATAAGTTATCTACTCTATGATCAGTTATTTCCATTTCGTTTACTAACATGACGCAGTCACCTAGCATCATATACTCCAACTTTTTTTCTGAAAGTTTAGCAAATATAAAAGCAAATGTTGGTAAGCGATAATACTCTGTTAATTCATATGAGTTTAAACCGATTTCATCTTTAACCTCGAGTAAAGCAGTTTCAAATATTTGTTTAAGAGTTTTTGATTCTTTACAATTAACCGACAAACTTTCTGATAAAATATGTACAACTTCTGAGACTGAATAACCTATCTCCTCTTTAGAATTATATAAATCTGTAGCTCCATCAATAATCCAAAAATACTGATTTTGTGAACCTACAGCATCCTCATTTTCTACGGAACTTCCTTGTATCGAACAAATTTTATTTATCTTTACCATAATACTTCAACCCTTTTAGTGTCAAAAGTAAACCAATTCCTGTCACTGTTAAGAATAGTTCCATAATCTTGTTCGAACCAGTCTTTGGTAATTTTTGTTTTACCTCTACTATTTCTTTAGATTTATTAATATGATTTTCAGTTTCTCTGCCATCTCCAACTATTTTATGGTTCACTTCTTCTATCTTATTATCTTGTTTATTGTCGATCTTGTCATTAATTTGTCTATTATCTTTACTTGAGTTAAACTCTCCTTTCTTCTGGTTACTATCAATTACATTATTTGAATTAGATTGTTTTTCATGCACATATGAACTTGTTTTAAATTTTTCCTCTTTGTTTTTTTCTTTTTCGTTTTTATCACTTAAGTTATTTGTTACAATTTTGTAAAGCCCATTCTCCGTTACAATATTGAAATTACCATCGCTATCACGTATAACTGGTTCTTTCCCATTTGCATTAGATTTGATGAATGATATATACTTACCGGATAAATTATAAAATTGGTTATTTAAAACGGTTATTTTACCCTTTGAATCCTCAATAACAATTCCTTCTTTACCACCGAATATACTATTCTCTGAGACTACTAAATTATCACTAACTCGTAATAATTCAATATTTGGTTGTTCTGTTTCCTTAGAATTATTATTAATTACATTTTTTGTTACAGTAATATCTGATACTTTTCCTAAATATTCTGCACTATCTTTTGCTACTCTAATAGCCTTTGTTTTAGGATCAGAAATATAAAATGTATTTTCAGTAATAACGACTTTCTTATTTAAATCAAGTTCATCTTTTACATTTTTATAACTAAAAGCATTTATTAAGGCTGCACCATTTTCTCTATAATGTACACTTTCTCCTTTTACTTTCTTATCAAATCTATTTCCTTTAATTAAAATATCAGTAAATCCAGTAAAACGTACACCAGAATACATCATGTTATCAAAATGATTATTTAAAATTTTAATATTAGAGGGGTTCTGTGTCGACAATGTTTGATAGTGTGTACCAATTGCTGTTACTAATTCTCCAGATTTATCACTTTTACCAAAATATGAATTTTGAATAGTAACATTTTCAGATTTTTTCCCATCATCATTCAAAGCATAAGGAAAACCTTTTCTAGTCAATGGTTCAATCTGAATACTCTCCTTACTTATAATTTGCCCATCTTTCATAGTTTTAGGTAAAGCTTGACCAAGAAAACGAGAATTATCGACTAATACATTTTTCGAACCTGCAATTTGAATAGCATGCCCTTGATAACTATCCTTGAATGTTACATTTTTTATAGTTACGTTATTTGAATTCCCAATAGCAAATGCACCTGAAGAATTTATAAGTGGTAGATTTTTTGCTTTAGTTCCTTCTTCATTCAAAGCACCGTTCATATCAATAGTACCACCAGAATAACTAATATCTTCTGTTGGGCCCCATTCTACTTGCGCACCATCATCCGTAAATAAACCTGTCATAAAAACAATAGAAGGGTGATTCTTAATATTTATACCATTTAGAATGGTAGCTTTCTCATTCAATTCTAAGTGTGTATGACTTTTTAAAAAAACAATTTCTTTTACTAAATAAGTTCCTTCAGGAAAATATACATTTCCTCCACCTAGTCCTTTAGCTGCAGCATCTATTGTATCTTGAATTGCTTGACGATCATCATTAACCCCGTCACCTATTGCTCCATAATCTTTAACATTCAAAGCTACGTGTTCGTTCAGATTAGTACTTAAAATAGTATTCACTTCCATCCCAGAGATGTTACCAATCATAGTATCATTTGTTATATCAGGTTTATTTTGATTAATACTCACTCCTCCATTATTATCAGTACTTAAACTTGAATTGTTATCAAGACTGAGAGTATCAGAATGGGGTTCCGCAGATAATGATGTAGATGTGCTACTCAACAAAGAGTTCATTTGCATATTATCTTTAGACGAAGAAGTTTCACCAACTACTTCATTAGCTAAAACACTTTGTGTTCCAATAAATAAAACCGCTAAGAGAACTGAGCAAACTCCCACCTTAGACTTACGAATAGAGAAAACCTCATTTTGTTGAAAAGATTTCATATTAGCCTCCAATTAAAAATATTATGTCCTAATTTAATATTCATATAAATTCCATACCAGAAAATGACACCGCTGTCATTTTCTTTATAATATATTTTTAAATCAAAATTGTCAAGGAATAACACAATAAAATATCAAAATTGTGAAAGCGTGACCATTTATATATCTAACCATACTTCTAATAATTCTTTAACCTTCCATTCAAAAGTGATTACTATCTTTCTTAGCTTGAACATAAAAATATCCTATTCACTGTATTTAAAGCATGTTGACATCTCGTAAAATACTAATTTATAAATACAAGAACAAATATCTTGTCATGCAAGCATTCGCCAGGTATATTTACATGAATATCGTTCATATAGCGGATTGAAATCAAAACAATACAATATATTTCTTAAATAGATTTTCTATAAAAGCTAGATTCAAGCTCTATAAAAATAGACGCAGTTCTTCTAAAATACTGGAATAGGACATATAGATCATTGTAGACACGTGTTTTATAGATTATTTCAAAAGAATGACTAGAACATGAAAAATAGTCTCAAAACTTTGAACAATATTCTGAAAACAAAAAAGAAAGACGCGAGTTTCCACAACCTCATTCGTGGAAACTCGCGTCTTTCAAAAAATAGGGTGAATTGAAAACTAGAACAAGACACTACATTTTCTAAATGATGCCTAATAAAAATTCTAAATGCTACACCAAATTGCTCACATCTCATTTCAAACCATACAGTATATTGAAACTATAAGAGTACACCTTTGCTTCTAAAATATTGCTAGAAATTAATTTGACTATCCTGATTGATTTGTCCTGTTTTTATTTCATTTTACTATAGGACTTTCAATTGAAAACAACAGTTTTACACTCAATTAGACTTTTTAGAAACAGAATCACTATTACTTGACTGTAGTTTGTCATTTTTTTGATGAAGTTAGCACTTTTTCAGAAACTGTTTTGAAAGTCTCAATGATATAGTCCACTTCTTCATCGCTTAATTTAGTGTGAAGAGGGAGCGTAATTTCATTTTCAAAGAAGGTATAAGCCTTAGGATAATTCGCCATATCAAAACCAAGATTCTTATAAGCTGTCAAGAGCGGAAGTGGCTTGTAATGTACGTTACTTGCAATTCCTGCTTTAGCCAGTTCTTGGATAATAAGATTGCGTTCTTCTAAGCTCGCTCCTTCTACATGGGTGATATAGAGATGGCGTGAAGATTCGACAGTTTCAGTCTTATGTGCCAAAGGATGAATGCGAGAACCTGCAAAACCACGATCATAACGGTCCACGATGTCCTTACGACGTTGCAACAAACTTGGGTAACGGTCCAATTGTACCAAACCAAGTGAAGCCATGATATCGGTCATGTTACACTTATAGGCTGGTGTGACGATATCGTATTCCCATGAACCCAGTTGCATCTTAGCAAGTGCATCCTTAGTTTGACCATGAAGGGAAAGAATTTGGAATTCCTTGTACATCTCTTCGTCGTCAATCGCTGGATTGGCTTTCCAAGTCGCACTTCCACCTTCTGCCGTTGTAAAGTTCTTAACGGCGTGGAAAGAGAAGGAAGTAAAGTCAGCGATAGAACCAGCTGGTTGTCCTTTATATGTAGATCCCAAAGCATGGGCACTATCAGAAACAATCACGATACGGTTAAAGGCCTTTTGCCACTTGCTTGAAGCAGTAAAGAGATCACGTTTTTTCTCCACAACTTGGAATAAACGGTCATAGTCGCAAACAATCCCCGCAAGTTCAACTGGAATAATCACCTTAGTCTTTTCAGTAATGGCTTGCTCCAGCAAGTCATAGTCCATCTCAAACGTATCTGCTTGGATATCCACCATGACAGGTGTTGCTCCTACGTGAGTGATGACACTACATGAAGCTGTATAGGTCATGGCTGGAACGATGACTTCATCACCAGGTCCCACTTCCAAGACGCGCAAAATCAACTCAAGAGCGGCAGTTGCAGAATTGAGGCAGACAGTCTTAGGCGTCTGTGTGTATTGAGACAAGCGACGCTCCAGTTCTTTTGTCTTAGGACCTGTTGTAATCCAACCAGAACGCAGAGTGTCTGCTACTTCAGCAATTTCTGCTTCTGTAATATCGGGTGGTGAAAATGGAATATTGTAATTTGGCATTGATTTGCTCCTTTTATCTGTACTCATTTTCTCATGACTACTTTATTTTAGCACTTCAAACACGGTTTGAAACATGATTTTGATGTCTCCAAGGAAACTAAATTCTCGGAGATAAGTGAGGTTATAGCGCATCTTTTCAGGAAGAACATGCTCTATATAGACTTGGTCAACTGACAGGCCTTTATCCGTCATTTGACTGATGATAGTGTCCTCATCCTTATAGTTGATGCTGGCTGGAGAGGTAATCCCTGCTGGTAAAAGCAAGGTCGCCATCATTTCAGGGCTATACTGCTCTGTGTAACGTGGAACTTCAGGACGCGTCCCTACAAAGGACATCTCGCCTTTAAGAACATTGACCAACTGAGGCAGTTCATCCAAACGGACACGGCGGATAAAATTGCCAACCTTGGTAATGCGGCTATCGTTAGCAGAAGTCACCAGACTCCCTTTTTTATCCGCATCCGTCACCATGGTACGGAACTTCCAAATCTTGAAAGGTCGATTGTACTGGGTCACGCGCTCTTGTTTGTAAATCACTGGCCCCTTGCTATCCAACTTGATCCATATGCTCAAGATGAGAAAGATAGGAGAGGTCAGAACCAGTAAGACCAAGGCTAGGACCCAGTCCAAGCAACGCTTGAAAATCAGCGAACCCTTCCTTTTAGAGACAAGCTGGTAGTAAGACTCAACCTCGCTTGATTTCATTTCCACGGGCAAGTCTTCCCATTTCAGCATGCTGTTTCTCCTTTGTGTTTATTATACTATTTGTCAACATTTTTCATTATACCACAAAATGGAAAAGGCGGTGAAAGAAATCTGTAATTTGAAGGATTTCCTTCTTACACTCAATGAAAATCAAAGTACAGCTTTGAGGTTGTGTATAAAATTGACCTGGTTTGAAGAGATTTTCAAAGAGTATTAAGACATAGCACCCGCCTGCAAACTATACATCTTGTGATAGGTTCCTCCCAAAGCCAAGAGTTCCTCATGGGTTCCACTCTCGATAATGCGCCCCTTGTCCAAAACATAGATACAGTTGGCATCTTGTATGGTCGAAAGGCGGTGAGCGATAGCGATGGTTGTTCGTCCCTGTCTCATCTTCGCCAGAGAAGCTTGAACCAAGCTTTCTGTTTCAGAGTCAATATTGGCTGTCGCTTCATCCAAAATCAGGATTTTAGGTTGACTAGCAACCGTTCGAGCAAAGGCAAGAAGCTGGCGTTGACCAGTAGAGAAGCTCGAACCACGCTCAGACACAGGGGAGTCGTAACCCTGCGGAAGTTCCTGAATAAAGGAATCTGCATCCACAAAGGTAGCCGCAGCCTGAACCTGATCATCACTGATATCTTGGTACATGGCGATATTGGACTTAATGGTTCCATGATAGAGGAAGGGATCCTGCAAGACTAAACCAATGTTTTTTCTCAGTTCTTCTTGACTGTAATTCCTGATATCCACATCATCCAAGAGAACTCTCCCTGACTGGAATTCATAAAAGCGCATGAGGACATTGATAATAGACGATTTCCCAGAACCTGTATGACCCACAAAAGCAATGGTTTCACCCTTGTTAACGGAGAAGGAAATGTCATCCAGAATCGGATGTTTCCCATCATATGAGAAGCACACATGTTCAAAACGAATATTGCCTTCTTTTACCACAGCCTGGCCATCTTCTTGAAGCGGCTCATAAGTCCTCTCATCGATTAAGGCAAAGACACGACCTGCAGAAACCATAGAAGTTTGCAGGGTTGAAAAGTTTTGCGTCACCTCAATTAAAGGGTCAAAGAGTCGATTGATATACTGGATAAAGGCATACATGGTCCCTGCTGTTATTCCCAGATAAAGTCCACGATAGCCAAAGTAGGCCATCAAGACAGCATAGCCTAGGAGTTTAAGTAAACTCATGGCAGGGCGCAAAAAGAGGGCATCCAAGGCTACAGAACGGTAGGCATAGACCAAGTGTTCTTGGTTGATTTCATCAAACTCTGACTGTAGGCGCTTCTCTTGATTAAAGGCCTGGATTATTCTGATTCCCTCAATGTTTTCAGCCAGCTTGCTATTGATATCTGACAAGAGACTTCTGGTTTTCTCAATGATTTTCACTGATTTTTTCCGATAGAGATTGACCAAAAGGAAAATCAAGGGGAGAAAGAGCAAGACTAATGCTGTCAAACGAAAATCCAACACCAACATGGTATAAAGAGTTGTCAGAAAGATGAAAACTGCTGAGATAAAGCTAGATAAAATCCCCGAAAACATATCACTAATAGTCTCGGTGTCATTTGTCAAACGAGAGACGATAGAGCCTGCTGGCGTCTTATCAAAATAAGACATACCCAGTTTTTCCATATTGGCAAAGGCATCACGACGAATATCCCTAACAATACTGTAGGACACCCGTGCAAAGAGAAGATTACCGACATACTGTACCATAGTTTGTAGGATATAAAGGCCATAGTAGACTAGTAAAATTGTCACAGCAAGTTGGTTGAGATTGCTCAGATACTGGTCAATGAAGTGGGAAGCCACAAGGGGAATAACGCTTTTAATGACCGTAGTCGCTAGGAGAAAACTAAGTGCTAAAAAGGTCAGGAGTCCATAGGGCTTAAGATAGGACATCAAGCGCTTCAATACAGCCCATTGTTCTTTCTTATTATGCATCTTCTTCTCCTTTCATTTCCAACTGCTGAGACTGGTAGGTTTGGGCATACCAGCCATCCATGGCTAGCAGATCTTCATGCGTACCCCGTTCGATAATTTGACCATTTTGTAGAACCAAGATCAGATCTGCATGAACAACCGCACTCAGGCGATGAGCCGTAATAATGGTTGTCTTGTCCTTTCGCGTCTCCTTAAGGTTGTCGATAATCGCATACTCCGTCTTGGCATCCACAGCCGACAAAGAATCATCTAAAATCAAGATATCAGGGTCTAAAATCATGGCCCGACTCATGGCCAGACGTTGCTTTTGACCACCTGAGAGACTGACTCCCTTTTCACCAATCAACGTATTAAATCCTTGGGGCATGGCTACAATATCTTGATAAACTTGGGCTAACTTGGTCACTTCCTCGACTGCTGAAAGAGGCAAATCAGGATTTCCAAAGCGAATATTGTCTAAGATAGAGGTCGCAAAGAGGAATTGATCCTGAGGAACGTAGCCCATGAGACTTCGAAGGTCTGTCAGACGATAGTCACGAATATTATGACCGTTTAGGTAAATAGCACCCTTATCCACATCGTATTCACGCAAGAGAAGCTTGATCAAGGAAGTTTTTCCAGAGCCTGTCTGACCAACCAAGCCCAGAGTTTGCCCTTTTTCCAAACTAAAGCAAACATTTGTCAGTGTTTCCTCATTTTCAAAGGCAAAGCTATCAATGGCATACTGCAAGCGCCCATTTTCAATACTGTCTATAGGAAACTCAGGGTCTTGTACAGGTGATTCCTGAGACAACAGTTCCTCAATCCGCTGGTAAGAAACCTTCCCTCGCTGGGTAATATTAAAGAGGAAGCCGATGGCCATGAGAGGCCAAACCAGCATATCCAAGTAGCTGATAAAGGTAACTAGATTCCCAACCGTGATTTGCCCTTTCTGAACCATCAAGGAGCCGACCAAAAGCGTTAAAACATAGGAGGAACCAACAAACAAGAGAACCATGGGGTCAAAGAGACTATCGTATTTCATGGTTTGCAGGTTCTTTTGGAAGGTCAATTCATTGACTGCCTGAAAAGACTTCAACTCGTCCGCCTGATAACCGAAAGACTTGGTTACTTTAATACCTGATACGGACTCCTGTACCTTGTTATTGAGTTCAGAAAAAGCAGCTTGGGATTCGCCAAAGGCCTTGTGGGTCTTTCTTCCCAAACGACTGGTCGCATAAGCCATAAAAGGCAGGGGTAGAATGGCAACCAAGGTCATCTGCCAAGAAATGCTAAAGAGCATGGTCAACAAAGTCACCAGAGCCGTGATAGAGGCATCCACCGCAGACATGACTCCTCCACCTGCGAGACGGGTTAAGGCATTGATATCGTTGGTGGCATGCGCCATCAGGTCCCCCGTCCGATAAGTTTGATAAAAGGCTGGAGACATTTTTGTGAAATGCTCAAATAAGCGAGAGCGCATAATCTGTCCCAAACGGTAGGAAGTACCGAGGATATACATACGCCAAACATAGCGCAGATAGTACATCCCAAAGGCTGCAAGAAGCAAGTAAAATAGGGCAAGAAGGAGGTCCTGCTGGGTTAATTGCCCCGATGTGATGGCATCAATGACCCTCCCCATAACCATTGGGGGAATGAGGTTGAGGACGGAAACCAAGACCAGGGCCACAATCCCGACTAAATAACGGCGTTTTTCTAACTTGAAAAACCACCAAAGTTTTTGAATAATGGACATAACATCCCTTTCTGATTGCAAATAGAAACCTGAGGCCAAGACCCCAGGTTTTTCTTATTCATAGGTTACGACTGTGACCGCACCCTTGTCATACTCAGCGATAAAGATATTAGCTACATTGTCATGTCCTTGCTTGTTGAGGTTATCAAGCAACCACTCTTCGCTACGACCAATCGATTCCAAGACATCAACTTGGATCACACCGTCAGTCACAACTGGATACTTAGGATTTTCATCTCCCATTTGGACCACGATGAGTTGGCCATTTTGCTCCTGCACAGCGCGTTTGACCTGCTTCATCTGGAAAATCCCTTGGCTACGAAGCTTGAGGGCTACTTCCGCTGCAGACAAGCCAACTGAACGACAGGCTTCTGGGTCAATCTGACCATTTTTGATGAGGAGAGTTGGCTTACCATCAATCAAGCGTTTGACAAAATGAACATTGTTACTAAGCCACTTGAGGGTCAAGACCAAAATCGTCCACATCATCAAAATCACTGCGTACTGGAGAATGCTAATAGAACTATTGTAAATCACCCCACCGATAATACCACCGAGAACATAGTTCTGAATTTGGTCTGTCGCAGAGTTAGGTGCTAGGTTCCCCTTTCCTGTCACATTGATAACAAAAACAAGCGAGAAGAGCCCTAAGGCCAGTTTGATTAAAATTTCCATATAATTGAGTGTCATTTGTTTACCTCCACCAATTCAATAGCATCTGTTTGATGCAATTCTAATTTCTCTAAAAGATACTTGTCTGGTTGGCTCCCGTTCATGGCACGATAGACATTTGAACCTACCTTGACAAGCGCTCCATCAGTGGCTGCAGAAGTATTGACATAGACTTCTGATTTATCCACTCCCAAGTCTTTGGAAACAACCTCTATGAAATGAAGGGAGGTTTGAAATTGATTGTTAGAGGCTTGATTGGTCTGGTATTTTGAAATTGTCACTAAAAGCATGGCCACTAAGGTCAAGGCCAAAATCATGACCAATTCCCGAAACTTAGTCCCCTTTTTATCTCGATAGGCCTTAAAGGCAAAAAATCCTGTGATAGCTAGGAGAACAATTCCAAAGCCAATCATGATTCCATTTTGTTGACTGATTTGGCTAAGCACATAGTCATATGAGTAAAATTTCATTTATTTTCACTCCCTTTCATAAAATCATTCTTCATTATAAACGAAAGAGAGTGATTTTTCAAGCCATACGTTGGGGAAATAGACCTTTTTTTGGTATAATAAAATCTATAATCTGAATGAAAAAGGTAACTTTATGAAACTCATCTCATGGAATATTGATTCCCTCAATGCTGCCCTAACTAGTGACTCAGCTCGCGCGAAATTATCCCAAGAAGTCCTACAAACCTTGGTCGCTGAAAATGCTGATATCATCGCTATCCAAGAAACCAAGCTTTCTGCCAAAGGCCCTACAAAGAAACACTTGGAAATTTTAGAAGAACTCTTCCCAGGCTACGAAAACACGTGGCGCTCTTCCCAAGAGCCTGCCCGTAAAGGCTATGCTGGAACCATGTTCCTTTATAAGAAAGAACTCACACCCACTGTCACTTTCCCAGAAATCGGTGCCCCTTCTACCATGGACTTAGAAGGTCGTATCATCACTCTAGAATTTGATGAATTTTTCGTTACCCAAGTTTACACTCCAAACGCTGGCGACGGTCTCAAACGCTTGGAAGAACGTCAGGTCTGGGATGTCAAATATGCGGAATACTTGGCTGAACTAGACAAAGAAAAACCAGTCCTTGCAACCGGTGACTACAATGTGGCCCACAATGAGATCGACCTTGCAAATCCTGCTAGCAACCGCCGTTCACCTGGATTTACCGACGAGGAGCGTGCTGGATTTACCAACCTCTTGGCAACTGGATTTACCGATACTTTCCGTCATGTTCACGGCGATGTTCCAGAACGCTACACTTGGTGGGCACAGCGCAGCAAGACTTCTAAAATCAACAATACAGGCTGGAGAATCGACTACTGGCTGACAAGCAACCGCGTGGCTGACAAGGTCACTAAATCCGATATGATTGACTCAGGTGCTCGCCAAGACCACACACCCATTGTCATGGAGATTGAACTCTAAGGAGAAAGTGAATGGACTATCAAGCTGTCATTCCTGAATTTGTAGTATCTGACATCGAAAAATCACGTCACTTCTACTGCGACCTGCTAGGATTCTCTGTCGAATACGAGCGTCCAGAGGAGAAATTTCTCTTCCTCTCGCTTGAAGACTGCCAACTTATGCTAGAAGAAGGCAGCACAGAAGAATTAGCTCAGCTGACCTATCCTTTCGGGCGCGGTGTCAATATTTCCTTTGGTATTGCAGATGTTCCTCAGCTCCACCAAAAACTGCTGGAGGCAAACTATCCTATCCATCGTCCCCTGACAAAAAGAGAATTTCGAGTAGGAGATAGCTTTATATATCCCTATGAATTTGCGATTTTGGATCCAGATGGCTATTTTTTAAGATTTAGTGAGTAGAATATTAAAGATTGGAAAAAAGTCTTTAAAATTAGAAAAAGGCATGTTGTCAGGTGTTTAAAAACTTAATAATATGCCTTTTATAATGGAAAAACCTTCTAAATGTTAGTCAATAAGTTAATTTTCGCCCATTTTTATTATATTTGTTCGTTTTTTAAACCAAAACACTAACAAAACATTTGATTTTTAAAGTTATTTAGTGTAAAATAAAAACATTGGCTCAAGCCTATTTAAAATTGAATATCGTTTTACTTGTTTATGTCGTGAATTGGCACGACGTTTCTACAAGGTGCCGGAACACCTAACAATAAGTAAGTCAGAAGTGAGGTATGGTCGTTTTTGCCATGCCTATTTTGGGGACTTACTTAGAGATTAAGTAGGTCCTTTTTCTATCAGTTTTACTAGATAGAAATCTGAAACAAGTAAATGGATTGGCTTTTAGACTTTAGGAGGTCTTATGAAATTATTAGAAGAGCGCATCCTCAAGGATGGGCATATCTTGGGTGATAACATCCTCAAGGTGGATTCCTTTTTAACCCACCAAGTTGACTTTAGCCTGATGCGAGAGATTGGTAAGGTTTTTGCGGCAAAATTCGCTGCTGCTGGCATTACCAAGGTTGTGACCATTGAAGCGTCAGGCATTGCACCAGCCGTTTTTACAGCTGAAGCCTTAAACGTTCCCATGATTTTCGCTAAAAAAGCTAAAAACATTACTATGAACGAAGGAATCTTAACTGCCCAAGTCTACTCCTTTACCAAGCAGGTGACTAGCACCGTTTCCATCGCTGGAAAATTCCTCTCACCCGAGGACAAGGTCTTGATTATTGACGATTTCCTTGCTAACGGCCAAGCAGCTAAAGGTTTGATTCAAATCATCGAACAAGCCGGTGCTAGAGTCGAAGCTATCGGTATCGTGATTGAAAAATCCTTCCAAGATGGCCGTGATTTGCTTGAAAAAGCAGGCTATCCTGTCCTATCACTCGCTCGTTTGGATCGTTTTGAAAATGGTCAAGTTATTTTTAAGGAGGCAGATCTCTAATGCAAACTCAAGAAAAACATTCGCAAGCAGCCGTTCTTGGCTTGCAACACTTACTAGCCATGTACTCAGGATCCATTCTGGTTCCTATCATGATTGCGACAGCCCTTGGCTATTCAACTGAGCAGTTGACCTACCTGATTTCCACAGATATCTTCATGTGTGGGGTCGCAACCTTCCTCCAACTCCAACTCAACAAATACTTTGGGATTGGACTTCCAGTCGTTCTTGGAGTTGCCTTCCAGTCGGTAGCTCCCTTGATTATGATTGGACAAAGCCATGGTAGTGGCGCTATGTTTGGAGCCCTTATTGCATCAGGGATTTACGTGGTTCTTGTTTCAGGCATCTTCTCAAAAGTGGCCAATCTCTTCCCATCTATCGTAACAGGATCTGTTATTACCACGATTGGTTTAACCTTGATCCCTGTCGCTATTGGAAATATGGGAAATAACGTTCCAGAACCAACTGGTCAAAGTCTCTTGCTTGCAGCTATCACTGTTCTGATTATCCTCTTGATTAACATCTTTACCAAAGGATTTATCAAGTCTATCTCCATTTTGATTGGTCTAGTTGTTGGAACTGCCATCGCTGCTACTATGGGCTTGGTGGACTTCTCTCCTGTTGCGGCAGCACCGCTTGTCCATGTCCCAACTCCTCTCTACTTTGGAATGCCAACCTTTGAAATCTCATCTATTATCATGATGTGTATCATCGCAACGGTGTCTATGGTTGAGTCAACTGGTGTTTATCTGGCCTTGTCTGATATCACGAAATACCCAATCGACAGCACGCGCCTGCGCAACGGTTACCGCGCAGAAGGTTTGGCCGTACTTCTCGGAGGAATCTTTAACACCTTCCCTTACACAGGATTTTCACAAAACGTTGGTTTGGTTAAATTATCAGGCATTAAGACTCGCCTGCCAATCTACTACGCAGCTGGTTTCCTCGTTCTCCTTGGACTCCTACCTAAGTTTGGTGCCCTTGCCCAAATCATTCCAAGCCCTGTCCTCGGTGGTGCCATGCTGGTGATGTTTGGTTTTGTATCTATTCAAGGGATGCAAATCCTCGCCCGCGTTGACTTTGCTAACAATGAACACAACTTCCTTATCGCAGCTGTTTCAATCGCTGCAGGTGTCGGACTCAACAACAGTAATCTATTTGTCAGCATGCCGACAGCCTTCCAAATGTTCTTCTCAAATGGAATCGTTGTAGCCAGCCTACTCGCTATTGTACTCAATGCCGTATTAAATCATAAAAAGAAATAAGAAAAAGAGGTGTGAGCCTCTTTTTTGTTTATAGCTAATGAACAATTATTGTAAAAATAAATCAGCTAAAAATCCTTCTCTCAACATTTCTAAGTTAAACACATTAGTAATATGACTAAATGCTTCAGCTAGTGGTAAGTGCGCTGTTTTCCATCCTTGACCATCAGTAACCCAAACAAATTCAACATCGTCATCTGAGGTAATAATAAATTGACTAAGTTCAGTAAACTCTCCAGCAACCGCTTTTAATTTACTTCCTCCTCCGCCATAGTAATTCGTTTCAATCAGCCAAACCTTATGTTTTTCTCGGGAATAAACTGCAACATCAAATCTTCTCTCAGACTTATCAACAGGTACTTTAATCCCCCACTTATCTTTAATATATTGAGCTGTAGCTTGAGCTTTCCAATCCAATTTTTGTTCCTGAGAAATTTTTGCTACGTGTCTCTCTAAAATTCCCTCCATGGTTGTCCCACTTCGGTTTTTTCGTGCATTGCTATCTAATCCAGTCTCCACTCCATAAACATAATCAACTAATGAACGATTAGCATGTTGTTGTAAAAAATTTAATAAACCGGATTGCTCAATAAATTTCATGTAATCATCTATTCTACTAGTGTCTATCGTTTTGAAATCCAATTGTTCAAAAGACATATTATCGTTTTCATCTATTGTTAAAACATCTAAAACTTTATCACGACTTGCAATCAGACTAGGAATTGCTTTTAATAAATTAGGTTGTTTAGTGAACAAGTCAAGAGCTTCTATATAAATATCATCTTTACCAATTAAATAGTTTAAAGTGTTCAACTCTAGTTCATACTTCTTTGTCTCACGATCAACTTTCTCCCAATTTACATAATAATCAGGAGTACGGTTGGTTACAGAAAGAGTATTTAAAAATTGTTTCAAACGCTCTTCATGTGAAAAATTAATATATTTTTGTAAGTTCATTACCGACACTCCTTACACCAAGATTGATTTCTAATATTATCATTCCCCATATTACGGTATCCAAAATCATCAATTGACTTTTCTTCACCACAATGAGGACAAACTCTTCTCAATACACCATCAATATAATCATCTGCGTTAATCGTAACCTTTACCATAAATAATCTTTCCTTTTAAAAATAATTTTTTTCAACATCTAATTCAATACGGTCTTTCTCAATCTCATTTGTAAAGTACCATCTATCTATTTCTTTCTTATGAATAAACTTAGCACCATTTTTAAACGAATTTGATTCAAGTAACCTTTTTAATTCTCTTTCATTACCAAACAAAACTTCTACATATCTACCAAAGCAGTCCGCTCGTCCCCTGTAATACCAATGTCCTAAAATTTTAGGATAGTTGAGTTCCTCTATTATAGCTATATAACTAATTATATTAATTAATTCCTGAAAAGTATACTTTCCTATACTATCTAATTCGTTTAATACTACATTTAGGTCATTTACTCCTTTTTTCAAGGTATCATCAGTTAAAATATCACTTCCTACTCTACATATATTTGTCAATTTTCCATTATAAATAAAATATTCTTTTAAACAAATATCAAAACTTGTTAAAGGATACTTTGCTATAGTTTTCAGAAAAATATAAAGAATATTCTTTACTAAACTTATTTCATTTTCTGTTTCTGAATATTTTCTTATAATTTCATTGCAAATTGTTTCAAATGTTACATCTTCATTTTCATACTGAATTAAACAATCATATGAATTTCTGTTCAAATGTCTAATTGTATCTGATGCTTTAGCTTTAAAACCATAATATTTCAAAATAATACCTTGTGGTGTCTCCAAAATCTTTGATTTGGGTGGTTCGTGCATTTGAATGGCCTTTGTAAATCCCCCTTCTTCTAATTTTTGAATTAAATCATTTCCAAACTCTTTATATGTCGTATACTCACCTGTTTGAAGCATAAAATTCTCTCTCAATTCTATGTTTAGCTATTTCCAGATATTCTTTTTCAGCATCAATACCTATAAATCTTCTACCTAATCGCTTCGCAACAACACCCGTAGTGCCACTACCAACAAATGGATCTAGAATATAGTCACCCTCTTTAGTAGAGGCTAAAATAATGCGTTCTAACAAATACTCTGGTTTTTGAGTTGGATGTTTCCCAGCCCATTTTTCAACTTTCTTTGTCAAAGAGCCGGTCCAGACATCTTTCATTTGTTTTCCATCATTCAATTCTTTCATTAAATCATAATTGTAGTAATGACGAGCTTTTTTATCATTTTTTCTGGCCCATAAAATGGTTTCAGTAGAATGGGTAAAATAACGACAAGATAAATTGGGGGCAGGGTTTGTTTTCTGCCAAGTAATGTTATTTAGAATTTTAAAACCTTCTTGCTCTAATGCCATTCCAACTGAGTAAATATTATGTAAACTCCCCGAAATCCAAATAGTCCCATTAGGCTTCAAAACTTCTTTTGCTAAACGAATCCATTTACGATTGAATTCGTGCTTTTCCTCAAAGGAAGAAATCTTATCCCAGTCACCTTTATCTACAGATACAACCTGTCCCCCAGAATTTGATATACCACCGTTACTCAAAAAATATGGAGGATCAGCAAAGATCATATCCATGCTTTCTGGTTTCATTTCCGATAATAACTTAAACGTATCTGCATGAACAAGAATCATTTTATCTTTATTATAGTATGGTTTTGTCATTAAAACACCTCCATACTTATATTCGTTATTTTTCATAATTTGTGACTATAATTTCAGAAATTTTTCCTCGACTCGAAGATTTTGCTCCATTAGTTCGGTTAGCTTCAACATAATGGATATTAAAATCTCGATACAACTCCTCTACCAAAAAACTAGAGGAGTTTGACAACATAACATAAGCCCCTGCATCACTCAATTTTTTAAAGGTATCTCTTAATCTTACTTGATCATCATATGAAAACCCCTCATGAGTGTAGGAAGTAAAGGCACTTGTCTCTGACAATGGAATATACGGGGGATCAAAATATACAAAATCCCCTGGTTGAACATCCAAAACAGCCTTTTCAAAATCTCCTTTTTTAATTTCTATTTGATTATTATTCAGATAAGTTGAAATAGCAGATACCAAATTCTCATCAACAATTTTAGGATTTTTATAACGACCATAAGGTACATTAAACTGATTCTTAGAATTCACACGATATAAACCATTAAAGTCTACTCTCAACATATAGAGAATACGTGCTGCCCTTTGTACTTCAGACATCATATCTATTCTTTCATCACGATCAGCAGAACGTAAATCTAAATAATATTCTTTTGAATTATATTCCTGATGAACTTTCAAAATTTCAATCAATTCTCGAGGATTGTCCTTAATTTGTTGATAGCAATTTATTAGTTCAGCGTTAAAATCATTAATAACTGCATCTTTAGGAGCTAAATCAAAAAATAAAGCTCCACCTCCAACAAAAGGTTCGAAATACCTGTTATAAGTTTTAGGCATTAATTCTCTAATAACAGGCAATAATTGTCTTTTACCACCTGTCCATTTCGTGAACGGTTGTAAAGTAATTTCCTTTATTTCTTTTATCTTCATGCTTTTAATTATACCATAGAAATTAAAACACAACTCTTGTATTTTCTACCACATTACTAAATTTTCTATTTTATAATTAAATCATATCAATATCAAAAAATGAGTAAGGCAAATTTTATAAATTCCAAAATTCACCTCACTCTATTAAATTACTCTTTATATCCTCACCTGTCTGTCTTCTGACCGCTGGCCTGTGACAAACATGGTAAAGGTTGCTTTGCAGACATTTCTGCCCTCATGATTGGTAATATCGACATCCACCACACAGGTTGTGCGACCTTGATGGACGCATTCTCCTTTAATAGTCAACACGTCGTCGAGTTTTCCTGCTTTGAGGTAGTTGATAGAAGATTGGAGTGTCACTCCATCAAGTCCCAGAGATATGACCACCAAACCACTGATCTGGTCGCAAAGGGTAAAGAGATAGCCACCATGGGCATTGCCATAGTAGTTGAGCGACGAGTCCACTACTTTTGTTGTCACCACCACGTGACCGTCTCTCATTTGTTCAATTTCGTAATTTTCAAAGGCAGATATAGCGTCAAAATGAAAGTCTTTCATCGTTTCCTCCTAATGTTTCAAACGACACTATGATACTACTTTTTATAGGACTGTGCAAGGAGAAAGCTCCTAGTCTGGCAAAATTCCGACCTGCTCTACAAAGCGCATAAAGGCAGTCTGTCCTTGTTCCGTCTGCTTGTAGACTCCTGCATCCTCAAGCACACGTGCAAAGATAGCTCCCACAGAGTCCTTGACGATTTCAAGGGCTTTTTCTTTATCCGCTAAATCTGGATGTTTGCCTTTGAGCTGGTCTGCCCATTCCTGATGATAATCGGCAACTGTAACAGTTTCTCCTACAAGATAGCTAGCGACTTGCTCCACTTCTACTTTCAGACGAGGTGGCAAGATTGCCAAGCCCATGACCTCAATCAAGCCAATATTTTCCTTCTTGATATGTTGGACATCCTTGTGGGGATGATAGATGCCATCAGGATGTTCTGCTGAAGTCTGATTGTCCCGCAAGACTAAGTCCAACTCAAACTGGCCATCTCGTTTACGGGCTATAGGTGTAATGGTATGGTGTGGTGTTCCATTACTTTCTGCCAAGACTTGCACACTTGGATCTGAATATTGCCGCCATTCTCGCAAAATCTTGTCAGCTAAGTTGATCAAATCTTCTTTGGAAGCCGAAGTCAAACGTAGCACTGACATTGGCCACTTGACAATTCCAGCCTTGACCTGCTCAAAGCCAGCAAATCGGAAAGTCTTTTGCAAGGGAGCCAATTCCATAGGAAAAACATGACGGCCTCCTTGATAGTGGTCATGAGTTAGAATAGAGCCCCCCACGATTGGTAGATCTGCATTTGAACCCGCAAAATAGCCTGGAAACTGCTCTACGATAGCCAACAGACGCTCAAAACTCTGATGACTAATGACCATGGGACGATGCTGGCCATCTAAAAAAATACAGTGCTCATTAAAGTAAGCATAGGGCGAATACTGGAAGCCCCACTCCTGACCAGCCATTTCAAAACGGATAATACGGTGGTTACTGCGAGCTGGGTGGTTGACCCGACCATGGTAGCCCTCATTCTCTAGACAAAGCTGACACTGAGGATAATGGCTAGCTTGCACCAACTTGGCTGCCGCAATCTCTTTGGGATCCTTTTCAGGCTTAGAGAGATTGATGGTGATTTCCAATTCTCCGTAATCAGACGGCACACGATAAGCAATATTCTTAGCAATGGCCTTGAGTTTGATGTAGTCATTTTTCTGGCTAAGTTGGTAAAAATCCGCTATCGCTTTCTCAGGAGATTGGGTGTAGGTTGCCCAGAAATCACGATTAACCTGACTTGGACAAGGGGTCACCAAGTTCATCAGTTCAGCACCAAGAATTTCACGCGCAGTCTGACTATCCTCAATCGTCTCTAATCGAACGGCTTCCTCAACCAGCTGGTCCTTGAGGTCAATCAATTTATCCAGATCCGTCTCAACTTCCAAGACACCATCTCCCACTCGTGCTAAGACACGATTGGTCAGGTAGATTCGATCCATTTCCTCAAATGAACTTTCAGAAATGACATGTGTTACAAATTTATCTACTAAGGTCACTATAGAGCCTCCTTTTGACTAGTCAAGGACGCGAGTGCCACCTGCAACTTCAGCGATATAGAAGCTTGGAGCGTAGCCAACTACTTCCTCGTAGTGTTTGCCTACAGCTTCCTTAAAGGCCTCAACAGTGTCTTTTTGCACCAAGGCAATAGCACAGCCACCAAAACCAGCCCCTGTCATACGAGCACCGAGAACTCCTTCTTGTGCCCAAGCTGTGTGAACAAGAGTATCCAATTCCAAACCAGTTACTTCATAGTCATGCTCTAGGGAAACGTGTGACGCATTCATCAAACGACCAAATGTTTCCAAATCTCCTGCTTGAAGGGCTGCTTGAGCTTTGAGAGTACGTTGGTTTTCAAGCACAGCATGGCGAGCACGTTTCAAACGATTTTCATCTTTAATCAGGTAGCTATATTGGTCAAAGGCCCACTCGTCTAATTCACCCAAAGTCTGAATATCCAAGGCAACTTGCAATTCTTCCACTGCTTTTTCACACTCAGCACGGCGTTCATTGTACTTAGAGTCAGCCAATTCACGGCGTTTATTGGTGTTCATGATAACAACGACATTGTCCTTCAAATCAAGTGGTACCAAATCATACTCTAAAGTGTTAGTATCTAAGTAAATAGCACGTTGATCAGCCCCCATACCGATAGCAAACTGGTCCATGATACCAGAGTTGACTCCGATAAAGTTGTTTTCTGTTTGTTTACCGATTTTAACCAAATCCAAACGGTCTAGTTTTAAATCAAAGAGATGCTCAGCCACGACCCCTGTCAAAAGTTCCAAGGATGCTGAAGAAGACAAGCCAGCACCATTTGGGATATTCCCAAAGACATAAAAATCAAAACCTTTGTCAATCACATGTCCAGCTTCTTGCAAGAAATGAAGAACTCCTTTTGGATAGTTGGTCCAGTTGTGCTCTTTTTCAAACCTGAGATCCGCTAGAGGCACTTCGATGATACCCTTGTCCTCAAAGTTTGCTGAGTAGAAACGCAAGACTTGGTCATCACGTTTGCGAGCAGCCCCATAAGTTCCTAAGGAAATGGCTGCCGGAAATACATGTCCACCATTATAGTCTGTGTGCTCACCAATCAAGTTGATACGACCTGGTGAAAAGAAGGTTTGGTCTGCTTCTTGACCAAAAACAGCAAGAAAGTCTTTACGAAGAGCTTCAGCAGTAAGATGTTGTGTCATATGAATTCTCCTTTTACTGTGCGTTAAGTCACCTTAACGTGTAATCGTTTTCTTCTATTGTATACAAGGGATTTCCTAAGGTCAATCCTTTTTACTAAAATTTTACTAAACTATCGGTAAAAGGCAGAAAAATATGATATACTAACCTTAAAGAAGGAGGATTTATGGCTACCTTAAAAGACATTGCACAGCTAGCCTCTGTCTCTATCGCGACCGTATCCCGTGTCCTCAATCGAGACCAGAGCCTATCTGTTACAGAAAAAACCAGGCACCGTATTTTAACCGTTGCTGAAGAACTGGGCTACACCAAGCACCTCAAGACAGGAGAGTCCCACAAACCCAAGCAAAAGATTGCCATTATCCAATGGGTCAGCGAACAAGGGGAGCTAGATGATCTCTACTACTACCAGATTCGCCTAGGCATAGAAAAAAGAGCCCAAGAGTTGGACTATGATATCTTGCGCTATTTTAATGACCATCCTTTTACCCTGAGCGAGGAAGTGATTGGAATTCTCTGCATCGGAAAGTTTAGCCGAACTCAGATTTCTGCCTTTGAAGAATACCAAAAGCCTCTTGTCTTTCTAGACAGTGATACTCTTTCGCTAGGACATACCTGCATTATCACAGACTTTTACACTGCCATGAAACAGGTTGTCGATTATTTCCTCAGCCAAGGAATGGACCGTATCGGGATTCTAACAGGGCTTGAGGAAACAACAGACCAAGAAGAAATCATTGAGGATAAGCGGCTGGAAAATTTCAGAAACTACAGTCAAACAAAAGGAATCTATCATGATGAACTGGTCTTTCAAGGAAGATTTACCGCCCAGTCTGGCTATGACTTGATGAAGGAGGCTATTCAGAATTTGGGAGACCAACTGCCACCAGCATTTTTTGCAGCTAGCGATAGTTTAGCCATCGGTGCCCTCCGTGCCCTCCAAGAAGCTGGAATCAGCCTACCAGATCGTGTCAGCCTCATTTCCTTTAACGACACTAGTCTGACCAAGCAGGTTTATCCTCCCCTCTCTAGCATCACCGTCTATACCGAGGAAATGGGCCGGGCAGGTATGGATATTCTTAACAAAGAAGTACTCCACGGTCGCAAAATCCCTAGCCTGACCATGCTGGGAACCAGATTGACCTTGAGAGAGAGTACAAGGAATGATTAGAATTACAAAATGACCTCTAGCAAGGCTGTTTCTCTAATAATCTCTATGATTCCGCTCCAACTCACACCTTTCGCTTATGTGCTTGGTGACTTTCTAGGTCAACATCAACTTCAATGGTAATATTTTGAAAGCCACAATCTTTGAGGAAAATTCGAATAGATTCTTTACAAGTTTCCATATGCTCCATCTCTTTTAAACAAACATGGACAATGGCATTTTTTTCCAAACCATCCATAGTCCAGAGATTAAGCTGATTGATACTAGCGACATGGTCCAATTCTGCTAAATCCGTCTTGATCTTCTGGATATCTACTCCTTCTGGCACTGCATCGAGGAATATCTTGAGCGTGCTCCAAAAACGTGGAAGGGCTTTTGACAGAATAAAGAAGGAAATAGCAAGAGACAAGAGCGGATCCAAGATATACCAATCGGTAAATCGAAGAACAATGGCCATCAGGATGACAGCCACCCAACCCAAGGTATCTTCCAGAAAGTGCAGGCTGAGAATGGATTCATTCTTGGTTTGTCCTTTGCGAATGACGAGACTCGCTAGCACATTGATAATAATCGCAATAATTCCTAACCAGAGAATCCCCTCATCATTGACCGATTGTGGATGAAAGATTTTCGCTATATTTTCCAAAATGACCAAAACGGACCCTGTCATAAGAATCACAGCCGTTATCATGGCTCCTAAAAGGCTAAAACGCTTGTAGCCCAAGGTATAGTGGCTGTCTTCTTCACGATTGGAGATACTTTACAAAAAGACTGAGATCCCAATAGCAATCGCATCTCCCAAGTCATGCACCGAGTCAGCAAGAACTGCACTGGACCCAAACACTCCACCAGCGATAAACTCGACAATGGCATAAGTCAAATTTAAGAAAAAAGCTAGCCAAACAGTATATTTTGCCTTCATATTTCTCATTCCTTTGTTATAATAGATTTATGAACATCTTGTTCATTATCATTATCCACTAAAACTCAAAGAAAGGATAGAAGCAAAAGGTCAGCTTTATTCAGTTCTGAACAATTTGCCTCAAGTGTCCATATGACTAACATTGACCGCCGTACCAGTAAAATAAAAAAAGCCATCTATCAAGCTTTTCTACAACTTTTGAACACTAAGGGCTACGAGGCCACTACTGTTCAGGATATTATTGATCTCGCAGATGTGGGACGTTCTACTTTTTACTGTCACTATGAGAGCAAGGAGCTGCTTCTGGACGAGCTTTGCCGCTACCTATTCCATCATCTTTTTGAAAGAGAGCAAGCCATTTCAACCGAAGATTACCTCGCCCACCTCTTTCTGCATTTTCAGAAAAACCAAAATCATATCACCAGTTTACTATTCTCCAAGAATGACTACTTCCTCCGCCAACTCCAGAGAGAGTTGGAACACCACGTCTACCCCATGCTGGTTGATGATTTGAAAGAAGCACACCCAAGTTTGCCTGCTTCTTATCTCCAACACTTAGTTGTAACCAACTTTATCGAGACATTGACCTGGTGGCTCAAAAAAGGACAAGATTTTACAGTTCAGGAAGTTGTCCAATTTTATCTAGACCTTCTCACTCCTAAAATTTGAATACAGAGTAAAGTTCAGTTGCCTTATTTCTAGGTTACTGAGTTTTTTATCTTTTCAACAACAAAAGAGGACCCGCCGATCCTCTTTTTCATAATATAATACTCTTCGAAAATCTCTTCAAACCACGTCAACGTCGCCTTGCCGTAGATATGTTACTGACTTCGTCAGTCTTATCTACAACCTCAAAGCAGTGCTTTGAGAAACCTATGACTAGTTTCCTAGTTTGCTCTTTGATTTTCATTGAGTATAAAACCCTTTATTATCAACTCTATCTGTTTTATCCCAAAACTTAAAATAGCACTTTCAAACATCTTTTCCTAGTTAGGTAAGTCAGTATTCTGCTTAGCAGCCTTGCTCCATTGATACCAACCAACTATACTGTTGATGAGATAAATCAGGTATTTCCCTTGAATTTGCAGGCTTTCTCCCCACCAGAGATAGATTGAAAAGACATTGGTAGCTGCCCAGAATATCCACTGTTCACGGTAAACAGCTGTCATGAGGATTTGCCCTACCTCATTGGTCGCATCTGTGATTGAATCACGATAGGGACGATTGGCACCAATAGACTGATAAATAAAGCCAAAGGTCAACCACCAAAGAACACTAATGGAAAGATACTTTGTCCAGCCCTTGCCGTCCAGTTTACGCGTGACAAACTCCTGCTTTTCCTTCTTAAACTGTGCCTGATAAATCCAAACTAGAAGTCCAATCGGTTGCATAACTGTGAAGTAAAGTGTCGTCAGTACCTCACCATAAAAGCCTTTCTGTAGTACCAAAATAAGGTAAATAACAGAGTTAATCAAGCCAAAAAGATAATTACTTGCTCGACCTTCCGATACAAAGATAACACAGATAATCCCTGTCAAGCTACAAATCATCCCAATCCAGTCAACAATACGGTGTTCATAAATCAATTCTAGCCAGAGAGGAAAACTTCCTAAAACCAGCAAATACAACCACTGGGCAAAACTACGATGGGCAAAGAGGTCATCCCAGATAGCCTTCATAGTTCCTGAAAATCCTAAATCAACCATAGCCGTAACCATACGACGGTAACCACCTGACATTTCACCTAGGGTTGTTTTGATATTTTCAATTTTCTTTTGCAAATAAGTATGCATCATTTCTCCTTTTGTTTTTAAAGAGCCGTATCTGGATAGACTTTCGGACGCAACGCCCTATTATATAATGAACTGTCTATACACAAGATTTCCAGCCTTAGTCGACATGAGCTGAAAACCCTTATTTGTTAAGTAATTCACAACACATTATACACCTATTTTATGAATATCTAAGTGTCTTTACAGTAAAATTTGCAAATTCCTGAAAATTTTCTCTTTCTTTCCATTTTAAGTGACATTCAATAACCCTAAAATCAAAAAGCCCAGACGAAATTGTCTGAGCATTCTTTTATCTAGTCGTTTAAGGAAGTTTAGTTCAGTATGTTTAAAGTCTATGCCCCATCATTTCTTCAACAAACCTTGTTCTTGGAGAAATTCCTTGGCTACTTGTTCTGCTGACTTGCCTTCAACACCGACTTGGTAGTTGAGCTGGCTCATCTGGCTTTCTGTAATCTTACCAGCCAATTTATTAAGAACTCTTTCCAACTCTGGATGTTTCTTGAGAAGAGCTTCTTTCATGAGTGGAGCCCCTTGATAAGGTGGGAAGAGTTGCTTGTCATCTTCCAAGACCTGTAAATCATAACGCTCCAATTCCGCATCAGTCGAATAGGCATCCGTGATTTGAATATCACCTGACTGAATTGCCTGATAGCGAAGGGCTGGCTCCATGGTTGCCACATTGAGATTGAGACCATACATTGATTGCAAGCCCTTATTTCCATCTTCACGGTCATTAAACTCAAGTGTAAAGCCTGCCTTCAACTGCCCTTCCACTTTTTTCAAGTCCGAAATAGTCTTCAAGCCATATTCTTGAGCAATTTTTTTCGGAACAGCTACAGCATAGGTATTTTGATAAGACATGGGGTTGAGATAAGCTAGATGATCCTGTTTGGCAATGCCATCACGCGCTACCTGATAAACCTGCTCTGGCTCATGACTCACTTTCGGTGATGGCTGAAGTAAACTTTCAGTCACCGTACCGGTAAATTCAGGATAAATATCAATATCGCCTTTTTTCAGAGCTTCATAGAGAAAGCTTGTTTTCCCAAAATTCGGTTTAACAGTCGCAGTCATACTGGTATTTTCTTCAATTAGCAACTTATACATATTGGCCAAAATTTCTGGTTCTGGCCCCAATTTCCCAGCAATGATCAGGTTCTCTTTCTCTTTTTGAGCCAAGAGAGCTGGACTATAAGATAGACCGAGCAATATTGCCATCAAGGCAAAACCAGAAAAAATCGTCCGCAATTTTGCTTTTTCCATCACTTTTAGTAGGAAGTTAAAGGCAATGGCTAGCACTGCAGAAGAAAGTGCCCCAATCAAAATCAGACTGGCATTATTACGGTCAATTCCCAAAAGGATAAAGGAACCCAGTCCCCCTGCACCAATCAAGGCCGCCAAGGTTGCCGTACCGATAACCAATACTGCTGCTGTCCGAATCCCAGACATGATAACAGGCATGGCAAGTGGAATTTCAAACTTCTTGAGACGCTCCCACCTAGTCATCCCAAAGGCAATCCCAGCCTCTTGCAGACTTGGATCAATTCCCTTGAGCCCAGTGATGGTATTTTGTAAAATCGGAAAGATCGCATAAATCACTAAAGCTGTCAAAGCCGGCAAGGTTCCAATTCCCATCAAGGGGATAAAGAGTCCCAACAAGGCCAGTGACGGGATAGTCTGGAAAATCCCTGCAATCTGCAAGACCCAGTCGGCCAACTTCTCATGATAGCGAAGAGAAACAGCCAAGGGAATCGCGATAAAAATAGCTAGTAACAAGGTCAACAGTGACAACTGCAAATGTTGAGATAGGGCTGTCACCCAATCACTAAAACGATCCTGAAAAGTTGCAATTAAATTAGTCATGAACACTACCTCCAAACAAGTCTGCTACAAAGTCTGTGGCAGGCGCTTTTAAAATGGTCTCGGGATTCGCTACCTGGCGAATCTCTCCATCCTGCAAGACAGCAATACGATCCGCCAATTTCAAGGCTTCATCCGTATCATGGGTTACAAAAATCGTTGTCATCCCAAACTCTTTATGCAATTCTTTAGTCAGAACCTGCAACTGTTTGCGAGAAATAGCATCCAAGGCTGAAAAAGGTTCATCCATGAGGAGAATCTTAGGCTGACCAATCATAGCCCGTACAATTCCAACACGCTGTTGCTCCCCACCAGATAATTCACTAGGCAAACGATGCCCATACTCAGCTACTGGCAAGCCAACCTTAGCCAAAAGCTCTTCAGTTTTCTTAGCAATTTCTTCCTTAGTCCATCCCTTCATCTCAGGAATCAGGGCAATGTTTTCCGCGACCGTTAGATTAGGAAAGAGAGAAATGGCCTGTAAAACATAGCCAGTAGAGAGACGAAGCTCACGCTCATCATAGTCTTTGATGCGCTTGCCATCCATATAAATATTTCCATCAGTCGGTTCCAAGAGACGGTTAATCATCTTAATCATAGTCGTCTTACCTGAGCCAGATGGACCAACTAAAACCATGAACTCCCCATTCTCAATCCGTAAATTGACATCTCTCAAGACATCTTTTTCTGTGTAACGTAAAGCTACATTCTTGTATTCAATCATTCTGTATCCTCAATTTAAAACTTCCCTCGATTGGTCAAGTCTTCTACCTTAGGCATAACTTCTTTATTATTCCAATGCTCCACAATTTTCCCGTTTTCTAGACGGAGGATATCGTACTGGGCATAAGCAACTCCATCAATCTGAGTCTGACCATAGCTAACCACATAGTTTCCTTGTCCTAATAGTTGGAAAACAAAGTCGAAAGTGGCCTTTACTTAAAAACAGCTAATTTGCTCCATTTTAATCCTCATTTGCCTTCTCTTTCAGATTAGCCAAAATTCTTTCTTGAAAGGCTTCAAACTGACGAATTTCTTCCTCTGAAAATCCTTTGTAAAAAATCGTATCCAATCTCTGACTGACACGATGTCCCACTTCTTTCTGGGACTTGCCTAACTCAGTTAACACTAAATACTTCTTACGCTTGTCTTTCCCACACGGACTAACAATTACAAGCTTTTGTTCCTCTAGCTTTTTTATCATAGTCGTCAGCGTATTATTCGCAAGCCCAGTCGCAAGCGCGATATCTGTCGCAGTTGCGCAGCCAGTTTCACTATTCCATAAAACCGCTAAAATCTTACCCTGTTCACCCCTATAAAGAGCCTCAGGATCTTGGCTCAGTAACTTCTGAAAAATCCGCCCATTCAACAAACGAATATGATGGGCTACCAAATGACTATCTTTCATGGCACCTCCAATTTATTTCTATATCGATATGAATAAAAAATATTATAATATTTATTATTTTAATTGTCAACTATTTCGATTTAGAAATAATTTTTCCCTGTAAAAAAATCTCCTACACAAGGTAGAAGATTGTAATCTTATATACTTAATCCGTCATGTCCGATACCAACGCTCGATGCTCCAACGGAATACTGCACATAACTAGCAAGAAAATGAAGCCTGACTGGATCCAGAAGAGAGCTAAGTCAAAGATTCCGTGTACAGCAACCACGGTAAGGAAAGATAGATAAAGACCGATAATCGGACGTTTCCCCGACTCCTGACTCATATCCATCATCAAGCGAACAGGAGCAACAGAAGACAAAACTAATAAAATAGTCCCCACAATTCCGTAACTCAGAATCGTATCAATATAAAGGCTGTGAGCATGTTCATGATAAGGAGCGTGTATCCGAGGATAAGAGTGCATATAGGTTAATGGCCCTTCACCCCAAAAAGGATTTTGTTTAAACAAGGCCATCCCAGCATCCCAGATAGAAATTCGTTCTTCCATAGAGGAATCTAAAGTTCCCATCCGAACTCCCAAATCACTGGAAAAGAGGAAACTCAAGCCAATCGCAAAGACCCCTATACTAAGCCAAAAGGCCTTCCAGTTTTTAATGGTCGTAAAGAGATAAATAATGGCTCCAGCGATAATAGCAGGAAAGGCAGTTCGATTTTGCGTAAAGTTCAAACCAAAGAGATTCACAAAGCCTGCAAACACACAGAATACTTTCAACCAATTCAACTTGGTCGTTGTAAACAGATAGAAAGCAATCATGATACAGAAACAACAAATAATTCCATAATAATTAGGATTAAAGAAGGTCACTTCTGCACGATTCTGATGCCACACCTGCATATTGGGTGAAAGAAAAGCATAGTTGAATTTCTTCACAATTTGGAAATGTTCTAAACTCGCAAAAGCAGCTGACAAGACGCTACCAAACAAGACGAACTGCAAAATCAATCGAAAGAATTTATGTGATAAAATCGACTGATAGTGCAAAAAGAAAACAGTAAATAGAAACATTCCTACTGAAGCAACAACTCCCATCCAATTTTGTGCAAAAACGGATATAACAGTACTATAGCCAAGAAAAAGAAGCAGCATCGGATGCTCTCCCATTTTCTGAAGAATACTTTTCATGTCTCCTGTGAAAATTAAACTGATAATATATAAACAGAATACAACTACAAAAAGATAAAAGGGTAAAAAGATACTCAGGATAATTCCCAATAAAATCAGCTCTTTACTAGACAACCCTTTCAGCTTTTCAATAAAGCCTATTGATTTCAAAATGAATCCTTTCTCTCCAAATCAACTGATTCAGATAATAGTAAGCTACCCTTTATTGTACCACTTTTTTAGCAATTTGAAAACAAAGGAAACGTTTACTAGGTAAAAAAGGGAGCAAAAATACTGGGATTTCAAAACTCAATCATTAGTACTACATTTACTCCAAGAAAATCATACCGTAAAGACTAGGCATATGTTAAAATAGTAGTAATAAAATATAGATTAGGCGCAACTATCCAAACTAGATTCAAATCATATACTATTCTTAAAGAAAGGCAACACTATGAAATCCTACCAAGCTGTCTACCAAATCCTATCTAAAGAAACCGACTATATCAGCGGAGAAAAAATTGCAGAAGAACTATCCCTAAGCCGAACATCAATTTGGAAAGCCATCAAGCGACTAGAACAAGAAGGCATTGAAATTGATAGTATCAAAAACAAAGGATATAAACTGATGAATGGTGACCTTATTCTTCCAGAGATTCTAGAAAAAAATCTTCCAATTAATGTCAGTTTTAAACCAGAAACAAAATCGACACAACTAGATGCAAAAGAAGCAATTGATTTAGGGAATGAAGCAAATACTCTCTACCTAGCTTCCTATCAAACAGCTGGCCGAGGCCGTTTTCAACGTTCTTTCTACTCCCCACAAGGGGGCATTTATATGACACTCCATCTTAAACCAAATCTCCCCTATGACAAATTACCATCCTACACACTACTTGTAGCAGGAGCTGTCTACAAAGCCATTAAGAACCTAACTTTAATAGATATCGACATAAAATGGGTCAATGATATCTACCTAAACAATCATAAAATTGGAGGAATCCTTACTGAGGCAATGACCTCTGTAGAAACTGGCTTAGTCACAGATATCATTATTGGAGTAGGAATCAACTTTACTATTAAAGACTTCCCCCAGGAATTAAAAGAAAAAGCTGCTAGTCTATTTAAAGCACCAGCACCTATAACCAGAAATGAATTAATTATAGAGATATGGCGTGCTTTCTTCGAAACACCAGCAGAAGAGCTATTATACCTATATAAAAAACAGTCCTTCGTTCTAGGAAAAGAAGTGACTTTTACACTAGAACAGAAAGACTACAAGGGGCTTGCTAAAGATATCTCTGAAAGTGGAAAACTTTTAGTTCAATGTGATAACGGAAAAGAAATCTGGCTAAATAGCGGAGAAATTTCACTAAAGAGTTGGAAGTAGTAATAAACAAGCACAACCATAAAATCGACAATATGTAGTTGATTGAAGTTAGATTATTACATAGTGACTGCTAAAACATTTCTAGAATTTAATTTGATTTTCCTAATCGATTTGTTCATATCTTATTTCAATCTACTATAGTTGACAAAGAAGCTCTATAATTTCTGTAGTGGGTAAATCCCCTATGGATATTATGGAGCCTATTTTGTGTAGAAAAAAAGTCCCATAAGATCTATAATGAAAAGCAACCAAACCATCATTAGAAAGAATCATATGGAACAATTATGTTTTATCACAAAACTACTCGATATCAAAGACCCCAATATCCAAATTATGGATATCGTTAATAGGGATTCACACAAGGAAATCATCGCTAAACTGAATTATGAGGCTCCACCTTGTCCTGATTGTGGTAGTTTGATGAAGAAGTATGACTTTCAAAAACCGTCTAAGATTCCTTACCTTGAAACAACTGGTATGGCTACTAGAATCCTACTTAAAAAGCGCCGTTTTAAGTGCTCTATCATTGCTCTAAAATGATGGTAGCTGAGACTTCTCTCGTCAAGAAGAATCACCAAATCCCTCGTATCATCAATCAAAAGATTGCTCAAAAGTTGATTGAAAAAACTTCTATGACCGACATTGCTCATCAGCTGGCCATTTCAACTTCAACTGTTATTCGCAAACTCAATGACTTCCGTTTTAAGCATGATCTTTCTTGTCTTCCTGAAATTATATCCTGGGATGAGTACGCTTTTACAAAGGGAAAGATTAGTTTCATTGCGCAAGATTTTGAAAAGCTCAATATCATTACTGTTCTTGAAGGGAGAACACAAGCTATCATCCGGAATCACTTTCTGCGCTACGATAGAGCCGTTCGTTCTCAGGTGAAAATCATTACTATGGATATATTTAGTCCCTACTATGACTTGGCTAAACAGCTTTTTCCGTGTGCAAAATTGTACTTGATCGCTTTCACATTGTTCAACATCTAAGTCGTGCCATGAGTCGTGTGCGTGTCCAAATCATGAATCAGTTTGAGCGAAAATCCCATGAATACAAGGCTATCAAGCGCTACTGAAAACTCATTCAACAGGATAGCCGTAAACTGAGTGATAAGCGATTTTATCGCCCTACTTTTCGTATGCACTTAACTAATAAAGAGATTCTAGACAAGCTTTTGAACTATTCAGAAGACTTGAAACATCACTATCATCACTATCAGCTCTTGCTTTGTCACTTTCAGAATAAGGATCCGGAGAAATTTTTCGGGCTCATTGACGATAATCTAAAGAAGGTTCATTCTCTTTTTCAGACTGTCTTTAAAACCTTTCTCAAGGAAAAAGAGAAGATCGCCAACGCCCTTCAACTACCCTATTCCAACGCCAAACTGGAAGCCACCAATAATCTTATCAAACTTATCAAGCGCAATGCTTTTGGTTTTCGAAACTTCGAAAGCTTCAAAAAACGGATTTTTATCGCTCTGAACATCAAAAAAGAAAGGACGAATTTTGTCCTTTCTCGAGATTATACTCAATAAAAATCAAAAAGCAAACTAGGAAACTAGCCGCAGGCTGTACTTGAGTACGGCAAAGTAACGTTTACACGGTTTGAATTTGATTTTTGAAGAGTATTAGCTTTTCTTCAACCCACTACAGTTGACAAAGAGCCAAAAAACTTCAGATAAGTAATACAATTAAGTTTTACAAATCTGAAATTATTATTCTACTATTCTTAAAATACAAAAAGAGAGATATAAACTCTCAATAAAACGGAGAATAAGGGATTCGAACCCTTGCGCCAGTTACCCGACCTAACGATTTAGCAAACCGTCCTCTTCAGCCTCTTGAGTAATTCTCCTATTAATGGGCACGAGTGGACTCGAACCACCGACCTCACGCTTATCAGGCGTGCGCTCTAACCACCTGAGCTACGCGCCCAAGTTAAAAACTTGGTAATTTGAACAAAGTTCAAAGCGGGTGACGAGAATCGAACTCGCGACAACAGCTTGGAAGGCTGTAGTTTTACCACTAAACTACACCCGCATACATGCTATAAGTAAAAATGGCGCGAGACGGAATCGAACCGCCGACACATGGAGCTTCAATCCATTGCTCTACCAACTGAGCTACCGAGCCTTATTGCGGGAGCAGGATTTGAACCTACGACCTTCGGGTTATGAGCCCGACGAGCTACCGAGCTGCTCCATCCCGCGTTAATAAAAAAGGAGGATGTGGGATTCGAACCCACGCACGCTTTTACACGCCTGACGGTTTTCAAGACCGTTCCCTTCAGCCGGACTTGGGTAATCCTCCATACTATTCAAATGGACCTTGTAGGACTTGAACCTACGACCACTCGGTTATGAGCCGAGAGCTCTAACCAGCTGAGCTAAAGGTCCAACAAGATCATTATAGCGGCGAAGGGGATCGAACCCCCGACCTCCCGGGTATGAACCGGACGCTCTAGCCAGCTGAGCTACACCGCCATGAATCGGGAAGACAGGATTCGAACCTGCGACACCTTGGTCCCAAACCAAGTACTCTACCAAGCTGAGCTACTTCCCGAGTTAAATAGAAAAATGCACCCTAGAGGAGTCGAACCTCTAACCGCCTGATTCGTAGTCAGGTACTCTATCCAGTTGAGCTAAGGGTGCTCATTATATTATGCCGAGGACCGGAATCGAACCGGTACGATCGTTACCAATCGCAGGATTTTAAGTCCTGTGCGTCTGCCAGTTCCGCCACCCCGGCCTCTCTAAGCGAACGACGGGATTCGAACCCGCGACCCCCACCTTGGCAAGGTGGTGTTCTACCACTGAACTACGTTCGCACTATTTTCTTCTATCTAAAAATGCCGGCTACATGACTTGAACACGCGACCCTCTGATTACAAATCAGATGCTCTACCAACTGAGCTAAGCCGGCTCATTTATTATATCTTAATGCGGGTTAAGGGACTTGAACCCCCACGCCGTTAAGCGCCAGATCCTAAATCTGGTGCGTCTGCCAATTCCGCCAAACCCGCAGATATGACCCGTACTGGGCTCGAACCAGTGACCCATTGATTAAAAGTCAATTGCTCTACCAACTGAGCTAACGAGTCTAAAATAACTTTCGTTATCTTAAACGGTCCCGACGGGAATCGAACCCGCGATCTTCGCCGTGACAGGGCGACGTGATAACCGCTACACTACGGGACCTATGGGAGTTAACGGGATCGAACCGCTGACCCTCTGCTTGTAAGGCAGATGCTCTCCCAGCTGAGCTAAACTCCCTAGAGCTAAGCGACTTCCATATCTCACAGGGGGCAACCCCCAACTACTTCCGGCGTTCTAGGGCTTAACTTCTGTGTTCGGCATGGGTACAGGTGTATCTCCTAGGCTATCGTCACTTAACTCTGAGTAA